>JACDAE010000459.1 GCA_013695595.1 Ktedonobacteraceae bacterium
TTGGCAGAGCGAGTGTCGGCTTCGCTTCTTTGTTCTTCACAACATCCCTCTACAAGAGTTTTTTCATCTTGTAGAACGAAGTATCTCTGTATGAGTCAATGGTTATCACCAAAAGTGAGCCAGATCCTTAATATTTGTTGCCTTTGACAGATAAAATGTCACCCCGTTCATGCTCACCTCATAACACTTTCTGCCACATAAGCTGACGAGACATCGTTCATCATTGTTTTCTCGTTCACGGCGCTCGTTCAAACGTTCTTTTCAGAGAGATGCGACACAATATCTGTCAGAAACGACAAGAAATGAGGCAAAAGCTCGCATATTCTGGATGATTCTGATATACTCATCCGTGACCGCAAAAAACGCCTCGATTTTTGTCGAAAAAGACAAAAATCACGAGGGAGAAAGAGGATGAGAGCCTATGCTGACAGACGAAGAATTTCAGATGTGGTGCCAGCGTCTCCAGCTCTCCCCAGAAACGGAAGCTATCATCACACGCATTCGTTCCTCACCCCCTGTACGTAAGGTGAGAGGCCGAGCGAATAATGTTTCTGGCAAGTATCCCAGTCCGAAAATGCAGCGTTCTATCCAATTTGAAAGCCAGCATGTAGAACTCTGGGGCTGCTACGGAATGGAGAGGGATGATGATGTCCTGGAATATTATGATCAGGCAATACGCATCCCCTTACAGTATCGTGCCAACTCAGGTCGCCCAACGACCCAGTGGCACACTCCTGATTTCTTTGTCCTGCGGCGTGCATCCGCTGGATTTGAGGAGTGGAAGCATGCCAAGCTTCTCGACAAACAGGCGGCCTCGATGCTCAACCGCTATCAACCTGATCCGACGGGTAGATGGCAATGTCCCCCAGGAGAGACGTATGCTCAATCGCTTGGCCTCTCTTACCGTGTTCGCACCTCCGCTGAATACCAAGCGCTCTACATCGAGAATTTGAAATTCTTGCAGGATTATTGGGCTCATCCTGCGGACGCAGATCTTGCTCTAGAAAAACTCGTGATGGATAGCCTTACAGCCTATCCTGGTGTTAGCGTCGAAGCGCTCAGGAACGCTCACCCTGGTCTGCCACTTGATATCCTCTGGGCGATGCTTTCAAAATACATGATTTTCACGGATCTTGAAACTTCACGGCTCACACACCATGCACAGGTTTTCTTGTATCGCGATGAGGCGGAAATGGCACAAGCCAAAGCACGAGTTTCATCGACGATTGTTCCTGTTCGGTCACTGCCATCTCATTTCATCTTTGACTCTCGGCTTTGGCAAGCAGAAGTCCGTGATGAGGCGGTGATCCTCCAACCAGAAGTTGGGACACCACTCATCCTTCCACTCAGGCAATTTCAACACATGGTTGCCGGGGGAGAGATGAAAGCGGTCACGGCTGCAACCCCATCACCCATGACACAGGAGATGCGCCAGATCCTCGTGTCTGCCAGCCCGAAAGCACAGGAAGAGGCAAATCGGCGTCTCCGGGAGATCCTGGCATACGTGCGGGGAGAGACTATTCTTGTGACGCCACGCAGCGTGCAACGGTGGATGGTGGCCTATCGTGCAGCAGAAGAACAGCATGGATGCGGGTATCTTGGCTTGCTGGATCATGTTGCCAGCCGTGGAAATCGGACCCCGCGTGTCTCAGATGCCTCGCTTCAGTTACTCGAAACCTATCTCAAAGAGCATTACGCAACGCCACAAGCAAAGCGAGCGGCTGCCGTGTACCGCCTGTATCGGGAAGCATGTTCACGACAACAGATTCCTCCAGTAAGTGAACGAACCTTCTATCGAGAACGTGCCAAGTTTACCAGCACCGAAGTCACAACACTGCGTCATGGACGGCGTGCTGCGTATGCAGAACAACCCTTTTTTTGGTATCTCGATCAGACGACACAGCGTCATGGTGAGCGCCCGTTCGCTCTGGCCCACTTGGATCATACCCCATTGGATATCATGCTGGTTTCATCAGTGACAGGAAAACCATTCGCCAAGCCGTATCTGACGATGCTCACGGATGCCTACAGTCGGCGGTGTCTGGCGGCGTATGTGACCTATGATCCCCCCAGTTATCGTTCAGCCATGATGCTTTTCCGTGTCTGTGTTCAAAGACATCAACGTCTTCCACAAGAGTTGGTGGTAGATCGTGGCTCCGACTTTGGCAGCGTGTACTTTGAGACCTTGTTATCGCGCTACTTTATCACGAAAAAGGAGCGCCCAGCGCAGCAACCCCACTTTGGTTCGGTGATTGAACGTCTCTTTGGGACGGTCACGACCGAGCTGCTTAACCAGTTGCGAGGGAATACCCAGGCGAGCAAAATTCCACGTCAGATGACGCGTGAGGTTGATCCAAGCCACCTTGCCGTTTGGACACTCGAACGTTTCCAGGCGAGGCTTTGCCAATGGGCATATGAAGTCTATGATCAAATGGAGCATCCAGCGCTGGGTCAAAGCCCACGCGAAGCGTACGCGCAGGGAATGGAACTGGCTGGAGCGCGTCTCCATCGCCTCATTCCTTACTCGGAAGACTTTCTCATGCTCACACGACCAACGACACATACAGGACAGGCAAAAATCGCCTCATCGCGGGGAATTACCGTGAATTCCTTGCATTACTGGAACGATCAAATGCGTTCACCGCACGTCTGGGGCAAGACCGTTCCGGTGCGATACGAACCCTACGATATGGGAGTGATGTATGCCTTCATCGAAGGCCAATGGCTGGAATGCATCGCCGACGAATACGGGGAGGTTCATGGGCGGTCGGAACGAGAATGGTCTCTCATTCTCGACGAGTGGCGAGAACAGCAACGCCAACATGGAAAAAAGCGGGTCACGGTCAATGGCCCACTCTTAGCCAAATTCTTGGAAGAGATGATTGCCGAAGAAGAACTGCTTCTCCAACAGCAGCGCGATCTGGAAGCGCAATCCATCCGCGAGGCCATTCTCGGAACGTTGGTTCCCCTGACACCTGAGAGCTATGAACAACAAGAGATCAGAGGAGAAATTATCTTGGATTTCACCAACCTTCCTCGTTATGAGGAGTATCGCTAATGATGACACCAGACACGCGCGCACAACTGGAAGCCTTTAAGGTCGTGAAAGTGAAGCATCCCCGTTTGGAAGAAGTGGATCGTGCAGTGAGACGAGCCATTTACGAACACGCCAGCTACTGCCAGCTTATCCTCTATGGAGCAAGTGGAGCAGGCAAATCGACCATAGCCAAACACATTACGGAGTCCTGTATGGCAGAAGAGCCAAACCGGGCCATTGTTCCCGTCGTGTTCGTGGAAGCCCACTCTTCAGATATTGGCCCCTATGCTCGTCTGGATTACTA
>JACDAE010000462.1 GCA_013695595.1 Ktedonobacteraceae bacterium
ACCGATAGCAACGTTTCCAACCTGTATCTGACGTGTTTTTCTCCGCATAACGTTTTAATACACTCCGTTTAGCTTCCCCAATGCAGAACGTCACTTACCGTGACCACAACCATCAGGAGAAGCAAGACTGCTAGACCAACAAAGTTTATGAGACCTTCACGCTCCGGCTTCAGACGCTTCCCACCTCGTAAAATCTCTACTAATATCAAGAAGACGCGTCCTCCGTCGAGAGCGGGGAAGGGTAAAATGTTGAAGATTGCCAGGTTCAAACTTAAGATGGCAGTCAAGCTCAGAATCGGCCACCATCCATAATAGGGGACAGTTTGCGCCACATCACCAGTGACGCGGGCAATGCCCACTGGGCCAGAGAACTGCGGTTGTATGGCACCGACAATCATCTGTCCAATCAAACCAAGATAGGTGCGTATAAAATCGAACGTTTGCTGAATTCCCTTGATAGGAGCCTCCCAAATTGGAGACTTCACGAGAGTCACCTTGCCACTTACACCCATAGCTCCAGAGTCGGGAGCAGGATGCGTGCGTGCATTGACCACAAGAGTAACCGGTGCGGATGAGTTACTGTGAAGTACCACCAGTGTGACTGGAAGCGTCGCGGCATGGCGAGTATCGGCCTTCATTGCCTTATCAACCACATCGTGCATCTGGCTAAAGCTTTTCACTGGCTGACCATTGACCGAAAGCACGCGATCGTCGGGACGCAAACCCGCCGCCTGAGCGGGAGAGCCCGATTGAACGGTGCCAATCACTGGATCATTGGTTGCCACAGGCTGGCCGACACTGTAGGCAATTGTGAAGAGCACAATGCCAAGGAGAAAGTTCATGACAACGCCTGCACACAGCACAGCAATGCGTTTTCCCGCTGATTTCGCGGCAAAGCTTTGCGAATCGTAGTTGCCCTCGTCATCGGTGGCGTCTCCATTTTCACCGGGCATACGCACAAAACCGCCGATAGGCAACAAGTTGAGCGAATAGATAGTATGCTGGGGGACAACCACACTCTCACCACTTCTGCCCCCACTCGTACCACTAAAAGGATTCTGAGTGCTGCTCGTGTCTATCTCACGGCTGCGGCCAAACCACATGACCTCCCAGCCGCCGCGTTCCCGCTTCCGTACACTCACGACGTTCGGCGGGAAGCCCAGGCCAAACTCTTCAACACGAATGCCGGCCCACTTTGCAGTAAGAAAATGCCCTAGTTCATGCACAAACACAAGCAGACCAAATACTGGAATAACAGCTAGTACGTACCAGTTCATCCCCTTTTCCTTTACTCAGCAATTTCTTCCTCAGAAATGCACTTCTGCCCTCACCTTTGATAACATCGGGTCACGCGCGCTTCTTCCATAATTCACGCACAGTTCTTCTCGCCCAACTACATGCATCCAGGGTTGCAGCAACGCCCGGCTGTTCGATGGACTGGTGGCGTTCCAATACACTCTCGATAAGCTCCGCTATCTCCAGGAATTTGATCTTTCCAGCCAAGAACAGTTCTACCGCTTCCTCATCGGCTCCTACCAGGGCAGAGGGATATGTTCCGCCACGCTTACCAGCCTCTATCGCCAGGCGAAAGCAGGGGAAACGAGCAACATCAAGCGCCTCAAAATGGAGAGAGGCAACGCTCGCCCAGTTTAACTTGTGAATAAATTTGGTCTCCGTTGCATCTAAGCGCTCAGGATACGCAAGCGCATTCATAATTGGCAGATGCATACTTGGTAAGCTCGCTTGCATCTTGACGGAGCCATCAACGAACTCTACCATCGAATGAATAATGCTTTCAGGATGCACAACAACATCTATATACTCATAAGGAACGTCAAAGAGCCAGCGCGATTCAATGACCTCCAACCCTTTATTCATCAAAGTAGCGCTATCGATAGTGATTTTTGGTCCCATCTGCCAGGTAGGATGAGCCAGGGCCTGATTGACAGTCACAGCCTCTAGCTCTTGCACAGGTGTCGAGCGGAATGGACCACCAGATGCGGTAAGGAGCAAACGGTGAATATCGCGTTTCTCCTCACCACGCAGCGATTGCCAGATAGCGCTATGCTCGCTGTCGATAGGATAGATAGGCACTCCTGCCCGTTGTGCAGCCTGCATCACTATATGACCAGCCATCACCAGCGTTTCTTTATTAGCCAGTGCAATCGTCTTTCCAGCTCCGATGGCGGCAAGGGCAGGCTTCAGCCCTACCAGCCCGGATGTAGCGGCAACAACAATATCTGCATCCGCGTGAGTCGCTACTGCCAGTAGACCCTGTTCACCAAGAACGGCCTCTGGCAAGAGCTGGTGCGCTTTCGCCTCCACTTCAGGTGTGTCGGCAAAGCAGGTCACAAGGGCTGGCCGAAATTCGTGTACTTGCTGCGCAAGAAGAGAGACATTGCTGCGCGCAGCCAATGCGACAATACGGAAATGATCAGGAAATCGCCGCACAACATCCAGCGTTTGCTGCCCAATGGAACCAGTGCTACCAAGTAAAGCAATGCGTTTTGGAAACATCGTCATGAAATCTAACCTGCGAACGAATATATATC
>JACDAE010000510.1 GCA_013695595.1 Ktedonobacteraceae bacterium
GGCCCACACCGATGCACCAACCTCGTTGACCAACCGCGCCTCTGCGAGTGCACGGTTGTCGTCATGCATAAGCCCTGGCGTGAGCGGCTGTCCCTGATGGTCAACCAGGAGAATGGTTCCAGACGTGCTATCCACGGCAACTCCACTAATCGCCTCAACAGGCAGGGACGCAAGCGCGGCACGACAGGCAGTACTGATCGCACGCCACCAGTCCTGTGGGTCCTGCTCATGCCGTGGGCCATTGCGTCTGCTTGTGAGTCGCTGGGAGTTCGCGCCGAGTATCTCCCCTGTGCTCGATACCGCGATGGCACGCACGCTTTGTGTCCCTATATCAAGCCCAAGCCAGATAGCATCTGGCCTTCCTGTAGAATGCATAGCTCATCTCTTTCTCGTTAAGGCATGATAGCTATCTTGATCCCTTCCCCGCTGGCAGCTTTGTCCAGTGCCTCATGGGCAGAGCGCAGCGGGAAGCGATCAGTCACCATGGCTTCCACCTTGATACGCCCCGTTTCAATAAGCCGCAGGGCGGTCTGGTAGTCGGCTCGGCGGGAATTTGCAGTGCCGGTGACTTCCAGTTCTTTATAGTGGATAAGATTCGCCTCAATCTCGGCCCAGCCTTTCGCAGCCAGCCCGGCGAAGAGATTGATGCAGCCTCCCTGCCGCGCCAGATTGAGGGCATTATTCACAAGGCTGGGTATCCCAATGCATATAATAACAGTATCAATCCCAAGCCCTTCTGTTGCATCAAACACGACCGCAGCCAGATCTTCGGATGTGGGATCGACGGTGATATGCGCTCCAAAGGCGGTGGCAGCGGCACGGCGCGAGGCTGAAGGCTCGCTCACGATGACGGTACGCGCACCCGCCAGGAGCGAAAGTTGCAGATGAAACAAGCCAATAGGCCCTGATCCCATAATAAGCACGGTGGAGTTCAGGCGTATGCGTGAGCGGTGATGCCCATTCACACAACACGCCAGCGGCTCAGCCAGTGCCAAAAATTCTGAGGGAATATCATTTTGAGCAACAAAGAGATTCCCGGCTGCAACAGCATCCGCGGGCACTCTCATATATTCACTCAAGCCCCCTTTCACGTCATAGCCAACTATTTTCTGATTGGGGCAAATATTCTCCATCCCATTCTGGCAATAGAAACAGCGATGACAGGCAATGACCGGAGCCATCGCGACTGGCGCTCCTACCTCATATCCTCTGACATTACGGCCCACTTCATGCACATGCCCCGCCACTTCGTGGCCCAGGATGGCAGGCAGCGGAATACCTTTTGTCTTTTCGCCACGGAAAATACGCACATCGGTTCCACATATGGTATTGGCCCCTATCTTAACGAGCACCTCGTCCGGACCAATTGTGGGCGTCTCAACCTCCATGATTTCCATCTGGCCAGGCTTCTGAAACACAGCAGCAAGCATCTTGTTTCTCCTATCTATCTTAACTCCGTCAGGCGATATGCCGGGAGATATCATGCATTAAATCTTTCATTTGATAATAGGTAGCAATGTACTTCTCGACATAGAACTGATATTCCTCGTGCCTCTTTTGATTGGGTTCGATACGATGGCTGGCATGCACCATATGCCGCGCAGCATCCTGTATATCTGGATAGACACCCGCGCCCACGGCTGCGAGTATCGCCGAACCAAGCACGGCAGCATCAGGAACTTTGGTGAAGGTAATGGGAAGGTTGCTCACATCTGCGTGAATCTGCATCCATAGCGGACTCTTGAGGGGACCACCACTGGCAACGATCTGCTGGGGCTGAAATCCATACTTGCGGAAGGTTTGAAAGATAACCTCTGTTCCATAGCAGATGCCCTCCAGAAGAGCACGATAGATATGAGCGGTGTCATGCTTCAGGGTGAGGCCCCAGATGATCCCGCGAGCTTCTGGATCGGTATACGGAGTACGATTTCCTTGCCAATGATCCACCACGATCAGTCCATCAGAACCAACAGGCACCGTCTCCGCACGTTTATTCAGCAGGTCATAATGGCTAAGTCCCTGGATACTCGCCTCCTCTAAAAGCCCTCCGCAAAAATTATCGCGGAACCACTTGACGACAGAACCAGTGGAAACCTGCCCACCTTCCACGACATACTGACCAGGAACCACCGCATCAGTGAAAGACCCAAAGAACCCTGGCCCATATATGGCCTCGGCGGACTCACCGAAAAGAGTGTGTGAAGAGCCAGTGATGAGGGCGATCTTGCCTGGTGCCAACACATCCAGGCCGACGGTACCCACCATAGAATCCGCTCCACCTTCAGCAACTGGAATACCAGCGGGCAGATCAAGCTCCTCTGCGGCTTTCTTGCTCAGTCCTGCGACCACGGTCCCCATATCCAGCACCCTCTGGGGAAACTTCTCAAGCAGATCGTCCAGACCAATAGCATGATAGAGGCTGGTCGGAAAACCGCCCTGGTTGCGATCATAGTACCAGCGCAGGCTGGCAATATTGATACTGGCAGTCCATTCGCCCGTGAGACGATGAGTCATCCAATCAGCGTATTCACAGATATGCGTCGCGGCATGATAAATATCCGCTTCATTCTCCTTCAACCAGAGCGCCTTGCAAGGCATCCACTCCGCTGAAACATTGTCGAAACCATTGTACTTGAGCGCCGCATCCCCCGTTGCGGCTATACGACGTGCTTGATCGACGGCACGAACATCCATCCAGATGATCGCTGGCCGCAAGACCCGATCCTGCGCGTCTAATGCCACAACCGTACAGGTTGTCGCATCTAAAGAAATTCCGGCAATAGCTTCACGTGCAATGTTATTCTTGCCTATCACCTCTCTTACCGCAGCCACAAGGGATGACCACCACTCATCGGGGTCCTGCTCCGCCCAACCGGGACGCGGATGCTTCAGCGCATACGTCCTACTTGCGAAGCCCACCGGCGTGCCTTCCTGATCGAAGACGCCAACGCGCACACCCTCTGTGCCGCCATCGATGCCCATGAAGTAAGGGCCGCTCTTCATCGTCTGTCCGCCTTTCAAAACACGGTAACATGAGTACACTGCATGGGTATGTTTGTACATCTTGCGTACATAAGATGTCAAGCCAGGAAAATGACGTTTGAAACGTCATTGCACGCCCACACGAGATAAGAAATGGCTCCCCTACAGGATGCAAAACCATACAATGGTAACTCTCCAGGTCTCCTCGCCACCTGCGGTGGCTCGCCTCCGTTTTGTGTGAGTGGTGGGATGTGCGACCTCAGGCCGCACATC
>JACDAE010000515.1 GCA_013695595.1 Ktedonobacteraceae bacterium
ATGTACCAAGAGGACGAATAGCTAGCGTTTGTAGTTGTGTGAGGCTGTGCAAAAATGCAACGGGAGAATATATGCAGACACTACCACCACCAGTAGACCAACTCGCAGGGAGGGTCCTGGGACACTATGATGTGAAGCAGTTGCTTGGTTATGGAAACGTAAACGCGATCTACGCAACTCAGGAGCAGGCGCAAGATCGTACGGTTATGTTAACCGCATTTACGATGCCAGAGACATTTTCTCCTCAGGCAAGGGAGCGCTTTGTCACGCGTTTTACGCAAGTTGCCTCAACCCTTGTACGCCTGGACCATCCCTCTATTCTTCCCACGTATGATTTTGGCACACAGTTTGGCTATCCTTACCTGATCACGCCTTTTGTGATGGGCGGCTCTCTTGCAAAAGTGGTGCGGCAAGAGACGCGTTGTACGCCTGAGCGCGCGTTAAAGATTATAAAGCAGGTTGCTGACGGGCTTGAATATGCCCATCAGAACGGCATCGTGCATGGAACCTTGAAGCCTGCTGCAATCTTGTTAGATGATGAACAAAATGTACGGATTACCGGCTTTGGCCTGGCTACTATTTTAAAGATACGTGGGATAGAGCCAATTGATATTCCTAATGCCCATTTGATGAGTATTGCAGGTACGTTTCTTGGTGCGCCTGAGTATGTGGCCCCGGAGATTGTGCAAGGAGCGCCCGCCGATGCACGCTCAGATGTCTACTCGCTCGGTATTATGCTTTTTGAACTCCTGACGGGAAAACTCCCTTTTAGCGGCACTGATCCCTTTGCGGTTGCTATGCAACATGTGCAGCAACGTGTCCCCTCCTTGCAGACATTGTCCTCTGATGTGTTGCCCGGCCTGGATCTGGTGGTGCAGCGGGCCGTTGACCCTGATCCTTCGCAACGCTTTCAATCCGCCACGAAACTTGTCAACGCATTTGCCCGTGTCTTAGAGGTTATTCATGGTGCAACATCTCCCGCCACCGTGAAGAAAGAAGTGCCTCTACCCGTGTCTGATATGACGATGCCTCCTACAGTAAACTGGGATGAAGAGATTTTTGCCGACGAACAGCCACCTATGAAGCTAACCTCGACCGGTCGTATGCCAACTACGACCAATCCGCGCCTGGAGGCCAGCAACTGGCAGTTACGGCCCCCGATTGTCACAAACCAACTGGCCGCGATACAAGCAACACAGGCGACTCCAGGGCGCAATGGAGCGAGGCGTGATGGCGTAACTCCTGTACGTGCTGTCACACCTATGCGCGATAAACTGGTACAGGATAGGTCAGGGCGTGATCAAGTGGGTCCTGCTGCATATCCAGTGAAGAAGGCCATTGATCCTTTTGCGTCGTGGGCGAACGATTCTGCGCCGATAAAGAGTATGCCGCAACCTGGTGCGTTCGAGCCGGAGACACCAGCGCGCGTGGAGAGAGCTCCAGGGAAACCTGCACGCAAAAAAGGTCGCCGTCGCGTCGTGGCTATGCTGGCTACAGGTGTGGTGGCCGCCGGTATCGTTGGGGTTGGTGGGCTAGAAATTACGCGTTTCTTACAACTCAATCATGCACAACAGACCGCTGGTAACCAGCCTGTGCCGGGTGCAAAAACGACGCAAGGGAATAATGATGTGGTGAAGCCACAAGGTGCCAAACCACAAAAAACGATGACACAGGCGAAGCAGAAGACCCAGGCACCAGCGAAAAAGGCACCAGCGCAGAAGGGGACTGTGGTCGGTATGACCAATCAGACAGCGAATACCGCGAAAGCATTTAAGAATCCTGCTGATAACATGGATAGCCTCCTTGTGCGCCTTGATAATGGCACCTTTGTCGCCTATGAGCGTGCGTGTACCCATCAGCAAGTTGCCGTGAACTATGATCCAGTCACGAAAAAGTTTGTGTGCCCTCTGCATGGGTCCATCTTTGATCCTGCTCAGAATGGCAAAGTCCTCCAGGGCCCCGCTGGCGCGCCACTTCCACCCGTGAAGGTGAGTGTGAATGGAGATGGAACCGTGACAGTTGCATAGGGGGCGTGATATAGTACTCGTAGAAAATCGTGCTTGATTTTCGCTTGCACCTATGTACAGTGAATAAGTAAAAGCAAGGAAAAAGAGTATGGCAGCACAATGCACACATCTTGATCAGATTAAAGAAGTCACACCGAGCGCCAATGGTTGCGAAGATTGTTTGAAGATCGGAGACACCTGGGTGCACCTGCGCCTGTGTCTTTCGTGCGGACATGTTGGCTGTTGTGATTCATCAAAAAATAAACACGCGACAAAACATTTCCATGCGACAAACCATCCAATTATCGCATCCTTTCAACCAGGAGAGGATTGGGGTTGGTGTTATGTTGACCAGTTAGAGCTTGAGTTCGCAGACTAATAGGGAGGAGAGAGAGACGTTTATGCCTCATCAGGCGCATCTCACACTTCCCGTAAATGAGCAGGATCACACTCAGGGACCTGCTCAGGCTCCCGTCACGTTGGTGTTGTATGGCGATTACGAGTGCCCCTATACACGTCAATCGCTCACGGGTGTGCGTGCAATCCAGCAAGAGTTAGGGGAGCAATTACGCTTTGTGTTCCGCAACTTCCCTTTGATCGAAATCCATCCCCATGCTCTGCATTGAAAAGTCTCCCCAGGTGAGCACGTCAATCAATTGATGGACGCCATCAATTGGGTCGCTACGCTGGCGAGATTGGCTTCAGTTGGCTGAAGGTTGACAGAGTAGTAGGGGTGCCATTCATTATCCCGTGCACACTTTGCACCAATCTCTCCCCGTCCAGTATATTATCCGACCTTTCATACATTTCCCCCAGATTGCTCGATTACCCAGATTGTCATCTATGTTGACGAATAGATGTATCAATGTTATACTATCCTCAACTGCGAAAACGTTTTCGTAGTGTATTTCCACTTAGAGAGCCAGGAAGCTCGTCTAAAACACTTTCAGGCCAATGAAGACAAAAACCAGGGAGGGTATTGCTGCGGCTCGTCATGCTACGTATCTCCCAGGCCTGCATGGATGCTACAACGAGGCTCTCCCACATCAAGGAGGATCAGGATTTATGTCTATTCGTTCTCGCTGGCTGATCGTCGCGAGTGTGCTCGTGTTGATCGCTGCTTTTTTCATCCCGCGCGCCTCGATTCCCATGGCACATGCAGCGGCCCCTTCGCTCTATACCATGACCTCATTCAGTAATAGTAGCGAGTCAAACATGTATGTGTATCTGTCCAACGATGGATTGAACTTCGCACGCGTTGGAACGGGGCCAGCCTACACGCCGCCTTCTGGCATCATACGTGATCCCAGTGTCACGCTCAACAGCGATGGCCGTTACTATGTGGCCTATACTGATGCGTGGTCGGGCAATAGTATCGGACTCGCGTCCAGTCCTGATCGTGTGCACTGGACCTTCGTAGAAAATATTACTTTTGCCTCGACAGTGAATATTGCCTGGGCACCGGAATGGTTTAAGGATACCGATGGGAGCGTCAACATTATCGTGCACCTGCGTTACAAAGGCGCGACCAGTCCCACTCCCTATAAGATCACAGCCCTCAATAGTGCGTTGACGACGTGGAGCACTCCGGTGGCTCTGGCCGGACTGACACCTGACTATATCGATAGCTTCGTCGTGAAATTGGGGAATACGTATCATATTTTTGCCAAGAATGATCAGACCACTTCCAAGTATATTGAGCATGCGACGGCGACGAATTTGACCGGACCATATACCTTTGTGGGAACGGGAAACTGGGCTGGTTGGGGAGCGCAACTGGAAGGGCCATGTATCTATCAGCTCGATAATGGTACCTGGCGTATCCTGCTTGATGGTTACAAATCCGGGCAGTATTACTATAGCGATAGTACCGATACCTTTAAGACCTGGAGTGCCAAGAAACCGTTGCCCGATGGCCTCTCAGGATTTGTGCGCCATTTGACGGTAATCAGAGAAGCGGGGAAGGGTATTAATTTCAGCGCTCACTATACATTGGTGAACCGCAATAGTGGCAAAGTGCTGGATGTGAGCGGTGGTTCAACGGCCAATGGTGCGGGTGTGATCCAGTACATGAGCCATAGCAGTACAAATCAGCAATGGAGCATTGTTGCGGCGAGTGGTTATTATAAGCTTGTGAATGTCAAAAGTGGCAAGGATCTGGATGTATCCAACAGTTCAACGGCCAATGGAGGGGCGATTGATCAATGGACCGCTACAGGTGGTGCCAATCAGCAATGGAACCTTGTTCCAGTTGGGAACTACTATGAACTGGTGAACCGCAATAGTGGAGATCTGCTTACGGTCAATGGCGATTCAATGACCAATGGTGCCAGTGTCGTCCAGTCGCTCGATCAATATGCTACGAGTCAGCAATGGAGCGTTGTACTGGCTTAGTAAACATGGAAGGTTTCAGAAAGGATGCCTGATGAAACGTTGCATAACGGTCGTTGTGTTGATGATGGCCGTCATCGGTTTGAGCGTGGCAGTCTGGCCGCACCAGAGCGCATTGGCCGCCGCCGCACTCGATCCCAATCATACCTATAAGATTGTCAATAAGAATAGCGGCCTGGTGCTGGGCATAGCTACCGCTACGGGAGCAGTAGCCGATCAGGAAGTGGATAATGGGGCTACAGGTCATTTGTGGCACTTTATCTCTAACCGTGGCACCAGCTATAAAATAGAGAATATCGGCAGCGAGGCGATCCTGGCGATTAAGGGAGCATCCACAGCGGCTGGAGCTGTAGCGACGCAGGGTGGCGATACGGGAACCAATGATCGCATCTGGCAATTTAGTGATGCTGGCGGTGGGTATTACAAGATCGTTAATCAAGCGAGCGGATTAGTACTAGGGGTTTCGGGAGCCTCGAAAGCAGCGGGGGCCACAGTGCTTCAGTGGACGGACAATGGTACATCTGATCACCTGTGGAAGCTCGTGCAAGGTGGTATCACCTATCCTGATCCCGTTGCTCTTTCCGGTGATAGTATGTTGCGTGATCCATCTATGATTAAGACGGCCAATGGAACGTACTACGCGTTCAGTACCAGCCTTAACCCTCCATACAAGGGACTTGAAATGCGCTCTTCGACGGATCGCGTTCATTTCAGCAACGCCGGCTTCGTGTTCAAGACCCTTCCTACGTGGACCAATACCTATGATGGGGGCACAGGCGATCTCTGGGCACCCGACATCTCCTATCACAATGGGAAATACTGGCTGTACTATGCAGTTTCAACGTTTGGTTCAGAGGTCTCGGCAATCGGCCTTGCTACCAGCACGACTGCTGCGCCGGGAAGTTGGGCTGATCAGGGGATCGTGTATACTTCCGCTAAAGGCACGGGCTATAATGCTATTGATCCATGCCTGATTATCGATGCATCTGGTAAATACTGGCTGTCTTTTGGTTCAGGCTGGCGTGGCCTCAATGTCATTCAGATCGACCCGGCGACCGGAAAACAACTGGCCTCCAACCTGACGCGCTATCACGTTGCGGATCGCACGACCTCCAAAGTGCTTGAGGCCTCCTACATCTATCGGCATGGCAACTACTACTACCTGTTTGCTTCGATAGATGCCTGTTGTGATGCGAGTAGCATTTATCATATCATCGTGGGGCGTTCGAGCAGCGTTACCGGACCCTACACGGATAAAAGCGGTCTCGCTATGCTACAGGGAGGTGGTTCGATCATCCTCAGTACACATGGGAATGTCATTGGGCCGGGTGGTGAATCGATCATGCATGATACAGACGGTGATCTGATCGATTATCAATATCATGATGCGAATAATGGTGGCCTGGCTACCCTTGGCATTAATCTGCTTGGTTGGGATGCCCAGGGCTGGCCGTACGTGCATTAGGCCCCTACAGTATTACGTGTTTTTGATGTAACTTCAAGGCAGTGGTGGTGCACTATCCAACGCTGGCGGTTCGAGGGTGTCGCGATACTGTGCCACCCTCAGTATATTCTCCTGTTCTCCATCGTACCACCACAGGAACTGCATCACTTCCTGCTCTTCAGGAGTCCAGCGAAAGCGGATTTCAGCGATATTATTCGAGCCAATAATCATGTTGCCAGCTTTCCAGCGGTTTTGCCTGAGTACGGATTGAATGATGCGTACGACCAGCCTGTCTCGTCGCCTCTCCAAATGCCGTTCGGCCCGCTCGGTACGCCGTAGTGTCGTATTCACGAGAGAATGTGTGGGATGGGCAATGCTCTCTGGCTGCTGTGCGATCTTTGGTATCTGACGGAGCAGCCGTTTGCGAATACTTTGTACGCTTCCTTCCAGCCAGGTAAGAGTTTGTAGTGCAAAGCGTGACAGGAGTATTTTCCCTTTAGCAAGCTGTTGAGTCAGGGAGAGCCTGTGCTCTGGTTCACGTTCGGTGAGGTTATTACGGAGATAGTGAAGGTGATAGCTACGATCGGGTGGATGATCATGAAACGTGCCTTTGAGCCATCCATGAGAGGGCATGACGATCTCATCGGGTGAACGATGGGCGGCCAATAAACGTGGGATTGCCCACCAGAAAAGGTAGAGTCGCTGTCGAATCAGGGGCAGGAGAGCGTTAAGCGTTGAGTGATCGCCTGTCGGGATATCCCAGGCAAAAAAGGATTGGCCTGAGTCTCCGTCTCGATGGAACAATTGCTGGATCTGTGGATAGACGACGGCCAGGATCGCGAGTTGAGCACCTGATCCTTCATTACATAAAGGGCTGGAGGTATAATCGATGATTCTGGCGCTCATCTGTCTGTGCAGGTCCCAATATTGCAGGCTGGCACCAAAGGCATAGTGAACATCGCCCGAAAGGAAGAGCACGCGTTTCAAATTGCTCACCGTTTTCAAGAGATGTTGAAATGTGCCCCAGTCGAGCGACCAGGCTTCGCGGTCATAGGCATAATTCTCTCTAACGCGCCAGTGGCTCCAGAACTGCATTGACTCGATGAGGTCCACGCCGAGGAGGGGAGTCGCAGAAATGATGATGGTTGCCTCCGCGTCGCGCCTGGTGGCCGGTGAGAGTTGGTTTTGCATCGCCTCTGGAGAAAGCAGCCCTGGGAATGCGTCAGGAGAACGATAGAGGCGCCGGGTACGTGTATCCATCACAATGACCTGATAGCGAGGACCGTTATATGTATAGTGCCACTGAAGGGCCTGTGGTGGGATCGAAAGCGGTGGAACAGTGATTTGAGGCAGACCAAGGAGAGGTTCAATGGTTTGTGTCCAATTGAACGTTTCTTGCCCTCTCCATGCGTGAAGGGCAGCGAGGAGAGTCATGCCTGGAGTATCCGCGAATTGTGCAGGTGTATTACCCCAGGCCTGAAAGAGCGCGTAGGTTAACAGTCCGTTGCGTACGATGCGCCTGCCCAGTTGATTGGTGAGAACCTGCTGATACCATTTGCCATCCAGATACCAATCATCCGTTATCTCATGGTCGTCGCAGATCATATAAGTAGGAATATTAGCCATTGCGCGGCGAACCAGGGGCAATCGTGAGCGGAAATCGGCGAGTTTCTCTTCATCGACATGGTAGAGTGCCTCAGCCTTTTTCTGGTCAGCGGGATCGGGACGAACGTCTGGATAGGCCTGCCATACCTCTGTGGCGTTGGGGAGATCGTCCGGCCATAGAACGTCTGACCAGGCAAAGAGATACATGGCGGCATATTCGTGCAATGCCAGCAGGTGATTATGTGGGTGCGTTGTGGTCAGCAGAGCTTTGTTGCGTATAATCTCGGTGCGGCTGCCGGGGGCCATGGTACGTGCGGGAGCCTGGATGAGCGGAAGTATCTCTTCTTCATTGCCAGTGAATAGAAACTGACCGACATCCATCAATGCAAAAAGAGCCACAGGTGAGACATCATCAGCATAGATCTGGTCGCCCGTCAGAAAAAGCTGATGGGGATAATCG
>JACDAE010000521.1 GCA_013695595.1 Ktedonobacteraceae bacterium
CCCGATAAACCGTCTCGACAGGGTCCACGGGCGGTGGCAAGCACGCGCTCCTACGCCTGTGTGGTATCCCTATCTACACCAGACTGAGGGTGGGGCGTCGGTTGACGAGGCTGCTTATATCTTCGGGTGGTAGGATTGAGGGAGCCGCAGCGGTTCCTCGTCCCATACCACGATAGATGAAGCCGTAGTGCTCCATATCCGATGCCTCATAGATGTTGCGCCCATCGATCAGGACGGGGCGGTGCATGGAATTGCGAATCTGTTGCATGTTGAGCGATTTGAACTCGTTCCATTCAGTGACAATAACAAGGGCATCAGCATTCTGAGCCACTTCGTATGGTGTTGTATTGAACGTGACCGCATCCATATAAACGCCCGCCAGATTGAGCGCCTCACGCCCGGTCTCGCTGGCAACGGGATCATAGACCTGGACGCTGGCTCCCTGCGTCGTGACCCAACGAATAATATCAATGGCAGGTGCTTCGCGCATATCGTCGGTATTGGGTTTGAAGGCCAGGCCAAGGATACCAATGGTGCTGTTGCGCAATGTGCCGAGCAGACTGGTGAGCTTATCGATAACGTGATGACGCTGGTCATGGTTGATATCCATCACCGCATGCAATAATTGAGGATGCAACCCGGCTTCATCGGCCATATAGGCAAGCGCACGCACATCTTTAGGGAAACAACTGCCACCATAACCCAGACCCGCATCCAGGAACGCGCGCCCAATGCGCTTGTCATAACCCATGCCCACCGCAACTTCTTTGACATCTGCCCCCAGGCGTTCACAGATCTGTGCAATTTCATTGATGAACGAGATCTTCGTTGCCAGAAATGCGTTCGAGGCATATTTGATCATTTCGGCAGTGTAGAGATCGGTGATCATAATGGGCGCACGCAAAGATAGATACAGGCGTGCCACCGCTCCAGCCGCCTCCGGCTCGGATGAGCCAAGCACCACACGATCAGGATTCTGAAAATCGAGCACTGCTGATCCCTCACGCAGAAACTCAGGATTGGAGACGACCGAGAACCTGATATCAGAACGTTTGAGATTATCGTAAATGACGCGCGAGACGATATCTCCACTACCCACAGGGACGGTACTCTTATTAATGATAATGGCATAATGATCGAGTTCCTGCGCAATATTGCGTGCTGCACTCTCGACATAACGCATGTCTGCACTGCCCTGATTGGCACCTGTAGGAGTATTGACCGCGATGAAGATAAATTCGCACTGCTCCAGCGCCTCGTGATAATTGGTTGTGAAACGCAGACGCTTTGCCCTTACGTTACGCTCAACCACTTCTTCCAGGCCGGGTTCGTAGATTGGGAGGATACCCTGTTTGAGGCGCTCGATTTTTTCCTCAACGATATCAACGCATGTGACCTGATTGCCCATATCGGCAAGGCAGGTACCTGTAACTAAACCGACATAACCGGTCCCAATGACAGAGACGATTGCCATTACATTGCTCCTCTATACTTCTTTGATAATAACGCCCCTACCCAGATACACAACGTTTCCTCTGCAAAGATGGAGATCCAATAAATTGATTCACAGTGTGCTCTATCGGCATATTTGCCTGATACTTTAGTGCTTTTTGCAGTAAAAAGCTAAAGGTTTTTGCGATCCAGCCGAAAAGAGTAAGTAGCCAGCTAAACGAAGAGAAAGGAATATGATCGTATTGTATTATTTGGCACGAAAATACCTTAAATGTCCACCTTCTAGAAGCTTAAAGGCTCTCTTATATGCGTTTATCATGCTCATCATTTTTATTTATAGTGTGTGCATTAACGTGTTAGAGACGCATGATACAAGCAATTCTTCAATTCCGCAGATTAAGCCGTTGGATCAGCGTGCTCGTTTATCAATGGGCAAGAACGATGGGCCAGACCTGAAGGGATGGGCGCTGACTTTCCACGACGAATTCAACGACACAAAGCTGAATACCTCCGTCTGGAATGTCGAGGATTATGGTTTGTACCATTATCAGAATTGCTGCCTGTATTTTGGATCTCAATATTTTACTTCTCGTGCGCTTTCTCTGGAAAAGGATGGATTGCATATGATCAGTAATAAGACGCCCTCAAAGAATGTGTATACATCCGGGGCCATTACGACAGAAAATAAATTTAGTTTTCTATATGGCCGTGTTGATATCAGGGCACGTTTCCCCAGGGGGCAGGGCATGTGGCCAGGTCTGTGGATGTTGAGCGCCAATGCTGATCATGAAGTTGATATTATGGAAATGGTCAATAACCCGACGATTGTTTACCAGACCTATCATTTGAATATCCCGCTCTATAATCTTGCCGCGCCTCAATGCATGGTTACGCAACCGGATCTTTCGCGCGCTTTCCATGTATTCTCGCTCATCTGGAATACCTCTTCCCTCACCTGGTACATCGATGGCAGACAGACATGCCGCGTTGTCAACATCATCCCTGAAACTCCCATGTACCTGTTGCTTGATGCCGCCGTGGGAGGCGACTGGCCGGGATCACCTGATCTGAGTACTGTCTTCCCCCAATCTACTGTTATTGACTATGTACGCGTCTATCAAGCATCTCTCAGAGCGCCCTGTTCTGGCTTACAGGTAACGTCACCTTTGCAACTGGCTGGTACGACGATTGCTTTCGGAGCTTCGATCAGTGGAATCGTGACATATACCAATCGCTGTACGCTGCCTTTTGTTTTCCGCACGCTGCTCATTTCTGTTCGCACAATAGATGGTCGCAGTGCAGATTTTGGCAACAAGGATCCTATGACGCTGCGGCCAGGACAATCTGTCACTATCAATGCTTCGTGTGTCATCAAAAGTAGGGACCTTATAGGTGTTGGGTATGCCTTTAGCACCTTCGAGACGCCTGATGGTAAATGGCATTCGGACGGTACGAACGTGGTGAAATTTACCGTCACGAACTGAAAGAGAAGCCATGGAGAGCGTCTTCGGCCTTTTTTTGTGCAGTGCTATGATGGAAATAGGAATGATCTCAGCCCTGAATGGAGATCCAACAGTCGTCAAGCGCATTCAGATGAAGGAAAGGATGGGGATAGCCATGGCCGTGATGCAAAAGAAAAACATATCCGTCGATACCCAATCATCAGAGTATATTCCTGTACGTATGCTAGAGGTCGAGATAGGGCAGTCCCTTCGCACACTGTCTGCCGTTGATGAGAAAAGAGAGCGCACCTATAAACGTGCACGTTGCCTTGTACGTTTGCATTCGCAGCCATTGGGCATCGTCGAACTGCAATTCGGTACGGATAAACTTAGTCCCGGCGAGTGTGCCACACAGATCTGGCATGACCTTCACACGCAGATTAATCATCATCTCATACAAGATGGTCTGCCACAGATAAAAAATCTCACGGCAAAGGGTGTGCTTACCCCTTCCACTCCTTTCTGTACACGGGAGCGTGAACAGCTTTTAGCCAATGCTCCTTTTGTAAGCGTGATCGTCCCAACACATGATCGCCCTGACCAGCTAACGGCCTGCCTGAATTCGCTCCTGGCCCTGCACTATCCAGAATACGAGATCATCGTGGTCGATAATGCGCCGAATACAAATGCGACGGTGAAACTGCTCGAAGGGCTTACCGATGCTCCACATGCCGTACGTTATGTGCGCGAGGATCGCCAGGGACCTTCCTGGGCACGCAATTGCGGTATTGCAATCGCTAGAGGCGAGATCCTGGCTTTTACCGATGATGATGTGGTCGTTGATTCCTACTGGCTGGCCGAGATGGTGAAAAGTTTTAGGGGTGATGGAGCGGTGGTCTGTGCCACGGGCCTCGTTCTGCCTATGGAACTCGATACACCGGCCCAGATTCTCTTCGAGGAAGTTGGCGGCTATAATAAAGGCTTCGAGCGGCGCATCTTCTCCTTTGAGGGCGATCAGGCAGAATTACCTATGCATCCCTATATCGCCGAGCGCTTCGGCACAGGCGCGAGCATGGCCTTGACCGCCGCTTTTATACGTAGCGTGGGGGGATTTGACCCTGCCCTCGGTCGTGTTGGCCCGGTGCGTTGTAGCCAGGATATCGCCGTCTTTTTCCAGGTTATCGCGCAAGGGTATAAACTGGTCTACGAGCCAGCATCCCTGATCTATCATCAGCACCGTCGTGATTATCTTGGCCTGTGCAAGCAAACCTATAACCATTCAGTGGGATACACTGCCTATTTGACGAAGTCGCTGACCGAAAATCCACATCTGATCTTTGATTTCATCAAAAAAGTTCCCTTCGCTCTTTTTTGTACTCTACGTGCTCGTTCCCTCAATAATGCGCCGCCGTTGCCACGTTATGTCCAGGTTATCCACAGGGAACTTCTAATGCAGCGTCGCAAAGGGCTGCTTTATGGGCCGCTTGCCTATCTTCGTAGCCGCTGGGAAGTGCGTAAGCTTACCTGAGAATGGTCAGACAGCGTGAGGTGTTCCCAGGTTTTTTGATGCGCCATTTATGGGAGGCTCTATGCGTATTTTGATGCTTGCACAATTCTATCATCCGATTCTTGGAGGGATAGAGCAACACGTCCGCACCCTGAGCCACGAGCTCGTCGCGCGGGGCCATGATGTCTCGGTTGCTACCATGCGCCATAAGGATCAAGCAGCCTTTGAGATGGATCAGGGGGTGCGCATCCATCGTGTGCGCTCTTCAGTGCAGCGCCTCCCCTGGCTTTTTAGTAATAGTGGTCGTCAATATCCACCGCCTTTTCCTGATCCAGAGATTATGCTGGATTTACATCATGTTCTTGAAAAGGAACGCCCTGAGATTGTGCATGCCCACAATTGGCTGGTGCGCTCGTTTCTGCCGCTCAAAACCCGTAGTAAGGCGCGGCTCGTTGTGACCTTACACGATTATAACTATGTTTGCGCCCGCGTCGATCTAATGCATTATGGCAACCCATGTAGTGGACCCGGTATCGCAAAATGCCTGAGTTGCGCCTCCAATCATTATGGGCCTGTGCGTGGCGTGCCTACGGTCTTGAGCAACTGGGCTATGAATCTATTTGTGCATGGCACGGTTGATCGCTTTATTGCCGTCAGCCAGTCCGTTGCCACGGGGAACAGGCTCGCGAGCAGTCGTGTCCCTTTTCTCGTTATTCCCAACTTTATGGCCGACGATCCCGGCCTTGCAGAAGGCGATGTCGCTCCCTACCTGGCCCAATTACCGACTGAGGAGTTCCTGCTTTTTGTGGGTGGGCTAAGCCGTGTGAAGGGAGTTGAGGTATTGTTGCGTGCGTATGCTGGCCTCAGGAACGCGCCTCCCCTGGTTCTCATCGGATATCCCACGCCTGATTGGCCGTTTCCGGGCCTGAAGAATCTTGAGAATGTCATCGTGCTGAAGGACTGGCCGCACTATGCGGTGATGGCTGCCTGGGAGCGCTGCACCCTTGCGCTTATCCCTTCGATCTGGCGTGACCCCTGCCCTACCGTGGCGATGGAGGCGATGTACATGAGCAGGCCCGTGATCGCTTCACGCATAGGTGGCTTGATCGATATTGTCGTCGATGGCGAGACGGGATTACTCGTTTCTCCTGATGATCCTCAGGCATTACAGGATGCAATACAAGGTTTGTTGGAGGACCCATCCAGGCAAGAATATATGGGTACGATGGCAAAGCGGCGCGTGGAAATGTTCCAGGCTCACACGGTCGTGCCACGGATCGAGCAAGTCTATCATGAAGTCGTCAATACAAACGCCGTTGAAACAGTTGAGGCACGCAAAATCCTATCAAATGTCAATGCACGACGTGGGTAAAAGAATGGTAACAACAAGTGATGTATTGAATATGGATAATTGGCTGATGATTTCTTAGCCAACCATCATCGCGTGGGGTCGATAGGGTAGGGAAGCCATTTATAATTCCGTGGACCCGGTCTTCATCTGTTTCAGCAATAAAAAAATAAGGACCTCACAAAAATAAAATGAAATCATCTTTCAGGGCTGGCCTCTATAAACAAATGATGCATATCTTTAAACAACTGAGGAATCGCCAGTCTTCAACGGGAACCGGGGTAGGGGCGTCACCTTGCGTGCGCCCA
>JACDAE010000537.1 GCA_013695595.1 Ktedonobacteraceae bacterium
CAGTAAGGCCCGGACGCGTGCCAGCAACTCGCGACGACCAAAAGGTTTGGTCACGTAGTCGTCGGCACCAACTTCCAGGCCAACTACTTTATCGATCTCATCACTTTTAGCGGTAAGCATCACAATAGGCGTTGTGGCCGTACTACTCTCCTTGCGCAACTGGCGGCATACTTCCAGGCCATCAATCCCTGGAAGCATAATATCGAGTAGAATCAGGTCTGGACTCTCACTTCGGGCGGCTTCTAAAGCGCTATTGCCGTCCGAAGCAGTCACAACACGATAGCCTGCCTGCTCCAGATTATAGGCAATAGTCTCAACCAGAACTGCCTCATCGTCTACCACCAGAATTTTACGAACCACGCTAGCCTCCTGTTGATCAACCAAAGCGCCCACTGATATAATCTTCAGTTTCTTTCTGTCTAGGGCGCTCAAAGATCTGGGTTGTCGGACCATGCTCAATGAGTTTACCACTCAGAAAGAAACCTGTGAAATGCGAGACGCGGGCAGCCTGTTGCATATTATGCGTTACAATAACAATAGTATAATTCTTTACCAGTTCGGTGACCAGTTCCTCAATTTTGAGCGTTGCGATCGGGTCCAGAGCAGAGGCAGGTTCATCCATAAGCAACACTTCAGGCTCAACGGCCAGAGCGCGGGCAATACAGAGACGCTGCTGCTGTCCACCAGAGAGTCCTAATGCGGAGGCATCCAGGCGATCTTTCACTTCATCCCAGATAGCGGCACCACGCAAGCTCTGCTCGACCTTTTCCTTAATATACTTCTGTGGCTTCCCCTGCACGCGTAACCCATAGGCAACATTCTCGAAGATTGATTTAGGAAAAGGGTTGGGACGCTGGAAGACCATGCCAATACGTTGACGAAGCAGGACGACATCAGCATTTTTATCGTAGATATTCTGGCCATCAAGAATTGCCTGACCCACTGTACGAGTGCCGGGGATCAGATCATTCATGCGATTAAGCGTACGCAAAAATGTTGATTTCCCACAACCTGATGGACCAATCAGAGCCGTAACCTGGCGTTCACGCAAAGGTATCGTTACTTTATAGAGAGCCTGCTTGGCTCCATAATAGAAATCGGTATCCTTAACATCTATTTTAGCAGATGCACCTGTATTCAGGGTTTTCGTTGGATCGAGATTACCCATATGATCGGAAGGCGAGGCAGGTACCTCTTCTTCATGTGTTCCTGTTTCATTAGTAAAATTTTGAGCTGTAGCCTGCATTTCTTGCATAGGCTGCGGCTGGCTGAACCGGGAAGGTTCCATCGACATAACATCTCTCCTTTACTAACATCTTCAACTATTTTACGCGAGCGGATATTCCTTATGCAACGGAATAGATGTATCGACGATAAGACGATCAGCCAGTACCACAAGCCGGATGTAGCGTCCTGCAAGCGCTTTACTGATGAAGTATGGGCGACCTTCGTAAGAGATGTGACCGCTTCGTGCGACCTTACGCGAGAAAATGTTCGCTCCATCCGGGAGCACAAGATTCCCGCTATTATTCTGAGAGTCGGCTGAAACATTCATAAAGAGCTTATCCTCGATTCTCTAGTGGTGACCAGCATGGTCAACCAGAGGGAATAGTACCTTATAACTTACGCAGCAGTAATACGACGTTGAATGACACGGCCAATGCCGCGTGCGGCTAGATTGATCACAAGCAGTATTATGATGAGTATACTAGCAGAACCAGCTGAAATCACTGTTTCCTGAGCCGTTGTCAGACTTGTGCTGCCAGCTCCAGGCCCTGCGATAAAGTAAAGGTGAGTAGTCAAGGTGTCACTGGCAATCAAAGGACTCAAGGTAAAAGGGTTAGCAGGACTATTCAAGCCCATTGTAAAGAGAAGTGCGGCTGCCTCTCCAATAATCTTCCCGGCTGAGAGAATTAAACCAGTAATCAAACCGGGTAATGCCGAAGGCACCACAACAGTCCTGATCATATGCCATTTAGTTGCACCGAGCGCCAGTCCTCCCTCACGCATTTCGCGAGGAACAGTAGATAATGCATCTTCAAACAGGCGCAGAGCTAATGGTAAATTCAAGCAAAGCAGGGTCAGAGCACCTGCCAGACGACTTGTACCAAGATGTGCATAATTACTAAAAGCGATAACTCCAAACAGTCCAAGTACAATAGAAGGGACACCTGCCAGAGTTTCTGCTGCAAAGTGAATCACTGTTACTAGAGGACCTTGAGACGCATACTCAACCAGGTAGATCGCTGCTGCCAGAGCAATGGGGAAAAGAATGATCTCAGTTAAGATGAGAATATAGAATGTATTAAATATCTCACGTCCAAGACCCGTATCACTGGCACTATAAATGCTTGGGCTGATAAGATAGGCACCACCTCTGGCTATCAAGTATATAACGATACCAACAAAGATCAATGCAACAAGTAAGGCAATGATCCACAGTATCGTCAATGCGATATTGTTGCTGGTGTTGAGCCGCTTTACCAGGCGAGAGAGTCCGGCGATGCGTTCATTTTCCGGTATGGGGGCTTGCATCATCTGCGATGTACTACTCATTTATAGACACTCCTGCTAGCCAGATAACGGCTGATACAGATGAAAAGAAACGATATAACCAGTAGAATAAATGCAAGCGTCCAGTAAGCATCACGTGCAGGGCCAAGAACCTCACCAAAGTCGTTTGCAATCTGCTGAGTTATGTTGACATTGGGTTGGAAAAAGACTTTCCAGGTAAAGATATCTTTGGGAAGAGAACTGCCTGAGAGCACCAGAGCAACGGCCAGGGTTTCGCCGATAGCACGTGCCAGCCCCAGAATCACCGCAGTTGCCAGACCAGTGGTCGCTGCTGGAAGAATTGCACGACTCATCATCTGCCAGCGTGTTGATCCCAGTGCCAGGCTTGCCTCACGTACACTCCCAGGTACAGCACGTAAAGCATCAATCGAGATACTAATAATGGTAGGTAAAATCATCAAAACCAGTACCAGAATCGCGGCTCCCCAACCAAAACCGGCTGTTGCAAAGCCTATTGAAGGTCCCACAATCCGCTGTACGTTAGGAACGATAACAACTAATCCAAGGAACCCAATCACAACAGAAGGCATGCCAGTAAATATCTCAATCAACGGTTGAAGAAAACTTGTCAGGCGGCGTGGACTGACTTCGGTAAAAAAAAGAGCCATTCCAAATGCAAGCGGTGTTGCAATAAGCACCGAAAAGAATGTAATGACTATTGAGCCTAAAATCAGACCGCCAGCACCAAAGGTAGGATTAGCATTTCCACTAGGATCGGTAGCCCCGGTGGGATCCCATTTGGTACCAAAGAAAAAGGTTTTTACAGTTGCACCCTCGGTGAAGACACGAAATGCATTTGAACCAATAAAAATAAAGACACCAATAATAACTGCAATCAGAAGAATTGCGCAAATGAGGAAAACGATGCGTGCTATTCTATCAATCACGTAAGGTGCACGGTTAACCCTGGTCGTCTGATGCTCTAATTGCACAATAGTACTCCTTTCTAAGAAAGATGTATGTAGAGGGGATTTGTATTCCCTCTACATACATCTTATTTCTAGCTCTTTGGCTGATGAGCCTGAATGGCTGTTGAGGTCATATCTGTGATGGCTACAAAGTCTAGCGATTGAGCTGCGGTTTTCCCGTCATCACTCAGCATGTAGTCGATCAAAGCCTGAGCGAGTCCCGTTGCGGCACCTTTGGTGTACATGTGCTCAATGTTCCAGAATTTATAAGTATCACTTTTTACGAGGTCAGCGGTAGGAGCATTTCCGTCGATGTTGAGCACGGTCAATCCAGATTTCTTCGCAGCGCTCAAAGACACATATCCAATTGCGCCATTGGTCTGCTGCACATTCTTCACTACGGTTCCAGTGCTGTCTGTAGAAAGATTAGATGGACCACTAATAGTTTCAGGCCCACCCAGGATATAATTCTGGAATGTCGCACGCGTACCAGAACTGTTAGGGCGGCTTACAACGACTATCTTAAGATCAGAACCACCCAACTGATTCCAGTTCGTGGTCTTGCCACTATAAATCCCTTTGATCTGATCAATAGTCAAATTTGTGACACCAGTTACTTTGCTATTGATAATGAGAGAAAAAATGACAACTGAGACCTGATGATCAACCAGGTCATTCTGGCCCGTTTTCTTGAAGATATCAGAGTCACCAATTTGCACTGTGCCACTCTCAACCTGAGAGAGACCTGTACCGCTACCGCCCAGGTTGACAGTGATATTTGCGCCTGAGCATTTTGCCTGGTATTTAGTAGCAACTGCTTGCACTAAGGGTTGAAGTGCGGTGGATCCACTTGCTACTAGAGTTCCCTGTACGCAGTTATATGAACCAGGAGTACCAGCGGTGCTGGCTGCCGGGGTATTTCCACTGGCTGGTGTGCTACCGGTATCGGTGGTGCTACCACATGCTGAAATAAAAATCCCGAATGCCATCACTACCATCATGATAAGTGCAACGCGCCATTGTTTTAACATAAATCTCTTAACCCTCCCAGGTCGTTTCAAATGATATGGTGAGCGCTTCGCAAGTCAGGCTAAAACGTTCCTACACTTGTCGCTCTTCACATTGATACGTTAACACTGTATGGTTAACTATGCTTTATGGATATGTAATGGGAATGTTAAACTTTCCCCAGGGATAGGTTACACAGGATTTAACAAAATATAGTTATGGCTCAGCCCATTTCCATAAATAGACACCTTTACCACTCGCTGAAGCGATCAACTCACCATCCAACGACCATGAGACACAGCGTACCCACGCTGTATGAACGTAAGTAGCTAGTAGTTCACCCGTTACAGTTGACCAGATATGTATGCTTGCATCGTCTCCACCCGAAACGATATAGCGGTTGTCAGGAGACCAGGAAAGACTTTTCACGGGTCCTTTATGTCTGGAATACATCAGATTTGTTTCGCCAGTGACAGGCGACCAGATATGAACAGATGTATCCTGCCCGGCAGAGGCAAGCAGTCGACTATCCAGCGACCAGGCAACAGTATAGACGGGACCATGATGAGCATGATAGGAAAAAAGAGAGTTTCCACTCAATGCTTCCAGCACTTGAACTGTCGTATCGAAGCTGCCAGAAGCAATACGTGACCCATCTGGGGACCAGGGAGCAGCAAAGATACGGGTCTGATCCTTATGAACATAGAGCAGATTGCCACTAAAGGCCTCCCATACTTGCATTGTGCTATCACCAAAATCGCCGCCTGATACAATGTAGCGACCATCTGGTGACCAGCTAACACTACGCACAAAGCGTACATGTCCAGAATAGATGAAGATGGTCGCGCCAGTATCAGCTTGCCAGACATGGACTGTTCCGTTGGTATCACCAGAAGTAATATGATGGCCATCTGGCGACCAGCTAACAGAGAGAATATAAGAGGAGTGTTGCTTGTAAATGAGGCTACACGTTCCTGTTAATGCGTCCCATATTTGCACAGTTCGATCGCGTCCAGCAGAAGCAATGCGCGACCCATCCGGCGACCAGCAGACGGCGAAAACATTATCGGTATGACCCTCATAAGAAGTGAACATCGTTAATGTTCCCTGGGTCCCTCGGTCAGAAGATTAATAGCATGGGGAAGGACGGGTAGGAGATAATCCAGACATTCTTTGACGGCTTTGGGACTGCCCGGCAGATTGACAATAAGAGTGCGACCACGCACACCTGCCACTCCTCTGGAGAGCATAGCCATAGGTGTATATTTGAGGCTGATCGCTCGCAGGGCTTCGGCAATCCCCTGAGCTTCACGTTCAATCACCGCTTTTGTGGCTTCAGGCGTCACATCACGTGGGGCCAGGCCAGTTCCCCCCGTAGTAAGGATAAGATTGAGATGTTTTTCATCGCACCATACACGTAAAGTTGCGGAGACCTGGTCCTGCTCATCGGGAATAATAGCGCCAGTGCTTATGACAACCTCAGGGAGTTGTGTTACCAGAGTTCGCATAGTTTCGCCGCTCGTATCCTGTCGTTCGCCCTTTGCGGCACCATCACTGATAGTTAGAATGCCAACTGTAATCATTGGATTAAACTCCTGGCGTCAATTCACGCATCAAGGCACCAATTCTGCGCCGCGCACCATAGAGCCAGACAGTATACTCGTCGGGCATGTCTTCCACCTCGATGTTACAGCCCATCTCAGTCGCCAGCTTGCGTGCGATGTGCATGAATTGTCCCCGTTCGGCCTCATCGCGGCTGCGTGTACTCAGGGCCAGACGACCAATGCGCTCTTCGGGTGGCAATACACCATTGATCAAAGCAGTCAGTTGATCAAGGCCAAATACCACCTGCAAAGGCGGCATCTCCTCTGCTTCACGAGGGGTGAGCGAGACGGTGTGCCCGCCATTACCATCTTTCTGCTGCTCTTGTATACTTGCGGCATCCATATACACAGAGCGCAACCGTTCCAGAATCAGCATGCGTGCCTCTTCAGGAGCGTCTGAGCGAGGGTGCACATATGCCAGTAAATCATAGGTAGGATCAGAATATATGAAAGGGCTGGCAATCGCCACACGCCGTCCACAGATCGGACAGGTGGAGACATTGAGAAGGCCGGCCAACACGATATAGCGCAATTGCGGATCGTGCGCGACATTCACATATTCATAAAGCGAACTTGTAAATACCTCTCCACAGGGACAGGTAAACGTTTGAGTTGTCGAACGAGACATCGTGATCGTTTCTTTGTTCTAGTGTAGCTTTTTCCATCTAACGGTAAGTGGGTACTGCAACAAGTATACCATATAGTAGCATATAAAGGCAGTGGATAGCTTGCTCGATAGGCATTTTTTGAAAAAGAAAGGCGTGCCCGAATATATTTCAGGGCACGCCTTTCTGCTGTTTGCTCATGAAGCCAGGTAACTTAATGCGAGGAGCGGGAGGAGCGCAGTCGCTTGCGACGTACAGCCTCTGCTTTACGCTTGCGGCGGGCTTGAGGGCTCTCGTAGTGACTGCGACGACGGGACTCGCTGAGGATACCCGCCTGCTGTACTTTGCGGTTAAACTGTTTTAGTGCAACCTCAAATGAACTTCCGGGACTCACAATAATCTGGCTCATTGAGATTACCAGCGCGATCTGCCGCTATCGGCGTAGCGATTATTTTCGCGAGGCTGGTAGCAATCTTGACAATAGACGGGGCGATCTTCTCTGGGCTGGAAGGGGACACTGGCTTCGTTCCCACAACTTGCACATGTGGCGGTATACATAGGACGTGCTTCGCGTTCGCGGAATCCTCCGCGCTGCTGTCCACCTGATCTGCCTTGGAAGCCACCGGCCTGTTTGCGGGCGGCGCGGCATTCGGGGCAGCGACTGGGTGAATTGGTCAGGCCACGGCTAGCATAAAATTCCTGCTCACCTGTGGTAAAGGTGAATTCCTGGTTGCAATCTCGACAATACAGGGTCTGGTCAGTCAATGAAAACTCTCTTTCTCAATTTCCGTTGTGCGGATCGAATGTGTATTCCTGTATTGCGCAACATTACAGAAGTTAGTTTTGCTCTTAGCAACAATGCACTCTACAGCGTTTTCCTAGTATAACACATCTCAGTTCCATATACCAGTCCCAATATTGGGCAGTTTTGGAAAAAATGGAAGACTATATGGCAGGCTTTTGTGGTATACTTACAAAATGAAGAAAGCAGAGAGCATTAAATACTATGTCACGTACAGTATTACCCACCCTGAATATACGCCTACCACAGCGACAGGTCTGGTAGAAGCTCGTACGCGCCTGGATTTAGACGGAAGGCTGGCTCGCGGAATAGGCATGTGGAAAAAACGTGGCTACGGCGTCGAGATTGTAAAAGTTACATGTATGGACGATTTTCAATGGGCTGCCCAGGATTAGGATTCTTGACGACATCCCAAATATAGAACAAAAGAACCGAGAACTAAAAGATGAGCAATCAATCTCCTGAAACGGCTGACCAGACTACATCCTATAGGAAAGTAAGTTCTGATTATGCCGCACACGTACAAGAAGCGATGCGTCATGGGGAACTTCGTTCCTGGGAATATCCTGTAGCGATGACCATCCTCCGTGCTCTTTCACAGGGACTAAATGAAGAGGCATGGAAACAGGAACAGCAACGCTCGATCGAGACCCTAGCCAAAAAATCTCCCGATGAGAAGACCCCACACACAGAAGAAGCTAACCGCTACGAACAGATGATAGCATGTTTTAAAGAGATGCATCTCTGGCCCTGGTAACCTGAGAGACCCCATTTTTAAAATTGACTATGTAAATGAAGAAGGCGCAGAATAGTCCGCGCCCATTTCTTTTATTACGATTAATCAAAGAAGAGATGCTTGCTATTGTTCTACACGCCGCACAGTTGGTGGTTGCGGCGCTAGTTCACCACAGACGCTACAAAAGCGTGCATTGAGCCTATTCATATGACCACAAGGCCATGGACGCATGGTCTCTTCTAAAGAATTGTTCTGCATCCCTGATCCTTGAGGGGGAGTACCCGCGACCATTTGACCTGGAAATGGCTGTCTGACAGGTGGCTGCATTGGCCCTGGCTGTCCTGGCGCTGGGCGTGCAGGCATCGCCATATTAGTATTGATAGGCCCAATTGCAGGTGGTGTAACAGGCGGATAGCCAGGGCGAAAATTCTGCGGGACGACAGGATTTTGTGGAGTAGCTGAAGTCTTCTTCTTCCGTCCTCGCACAGCAACAACAAAAAGTGAAATGACCAATAGGACAAGGACCGCAATAACCCCTATCGTCAAAGCAAGCGCCTTCCAGGAGGTTGCTGGCGCTTTTGCAGAGGAGGAAACGCTGCTGGATCTGGGCGTTGCCTGTGCCTGTGGAGCTTTCTCCGTCTTTGCTTGATCCTGAGCATACGTCAGATAAGGGGTAATGGCTTGAAACTGTGGATAGCTGGTTGCAATCTGCTGGAATTCTTGCTGAGCCGTATGCCAATGACCAACTGTACTCGATGCGTAATCAGAGAATGCTTTGTCCCAGAGCTTTTCAAATGCCCCCGGTGTTGTGTTCAGATTGAGTGCCGTAATCAGGCTACGTGCACTATTACTGGCCTGTAAGAAACTGGTGCTGCCAGGAGAGTTCGCACTGGACAGGCCAAAGCTGACGATACCAACAACATTTCCCTGGCTATCAAGTCCAGGACCACCACTATCACCATGCTCGACATTTCCACCAACCTGAATCAGAGGCGCACCTCCTTGAGTCGTTTTGATCGAGCTGACGGTAATAGTATTCACAGATGATGTAAACAGGTTCTGAGGAAGATCATTGACATCGGCATTGCCAGGAAACCCAATAATCGTCAATGCATCTTGCGGCTGCACGTTCGATGAGTCCGCAAGCTGGACGCCCGGCGTATCTTGAAATGGTGCATGCACAACAGCGACATCCATCTGGTCAAATGGGCTCTCTTTTTCTATCTTATCAACGGTGCTATGCATGGTTGTCGGTACACCTGAGAGGGTTTTGGCAGTTAAGGGACCAGTATAATCAGTGCTCAGGAAAACTTCGCTGCTTTTTTGATCGTAATGAGCAGTCGATTTCAACTGACCTGCGTTCAAAGCCTGATTGACCAGAGCGGCGGAAGAGGCCTGAATGCCTGTATTTGGATGTTGACTGATATAAGTCGCTACATCCTGAGACGCGGCATCTTGCAAAACTGATGGAGGCGGACTGACAACATGATCGGCGGTGAGGATATCTCCATTAGATGTAATAAATGTACCAGTACCAGATAATTGTGCCTGGTAGCCCTGACCCGTTTGCGGGAAAGTAACAGTCTGGCCCGATGGAAACTGGACATCCAGGTGTCCGCTAATAGAGGTAATAATGCGCACAATAGCAGGGCGAGCAATATCAACGGCACGCACGGCTGGATCGCTAACATTCCCACCTGGAACACTGCTAGCATACGAAGTCGTCGTAGTGCCAACAAAAGTGGCGGCAACGAGGAAAGAGAGCACACAAGCCAGCAGCACCATATGGCGTGCGTGGCTCTTTTGCTGAACATCTATTTGCATACATTTTGTCCTGAGCATATCCTGACATTCCACCTTTTTATAGATAGAAGATCTTGAATGTGTTTATATAGCATACAAAATTACTGTACGTTTCAGGGGAGGATAAGTTGTACCCTTTGGAAACCAATAAAGCTATATAGTGGGACAGGTTGAATATTATTTCTCGTGTTGAACATCTCTTTGTTTTTCCCAATCGCCGGCAAGCATGCTATAGAGAAACAGATCTACAAAGTGATCATACAGCCATTCGCCTTGTTTTACGATACCGTCGAACTTAAAGTCCAGACGTTGTGGTATAGCGCAACTTCGTATGTTACCAGTAGCACAACGGATCTCGACTCTATTTAGTTTCAGTGTATCAAAGGCATAGGTGATCATGGCTCTACACGCATTTGTCATCAGGCCTTTGCCTTGATAGTTGGCAGCGAGCCAGTAGCCAATCTCAACTTTGTGATGAGCCCAGTCGATAGGATGATAGCCAATGGTACCTGTAATCTGTCCCTGATACCAGATACCACATGCAAATCCATGATTCCCTTTATATTGCTCATACAATGAGCGAATAAATGCACGTTCATCTTCAGCGGAGCGCGTATAATCTACCCACGGCAACCATTCGCGCAGGTAGGGACGATTCTGCTCGATCAATGAGAAGAGGGCGGGGGCATCCTGCTCAGCGAGAAGGCGTAGTTCGATATCTTGATCTATTATGAAATGTATCGGCCCCATAGTGATCCTTCCTTAAAATATATACAACCTGCTATATGCTATCATGACTGACTCGCAGGGGTCAATCCTGGTGCTTATCTGGCCAGGGCTTTCCAATTCTATTTTTGCCTTCTTCCAGAGGCCTCGGTACCTATGGTGCCTCGTTGTTTTTAATGTGAGTGGTTGGGGGGGGGGGGGGGGGGGGGGGGGGGGGGGG
>JACDAE010000436.1 GCA_013695595.1 Ktedonobacteraceae bacterium
ATCTGGGGGTTGGTCGGAAATGGACCACATGCACACGATCACGAGAATGAGCATGACCACGACCATGAGAATGAGCATCCCCATGAAGAGAGGGCAGTAAAGCAGCAAACGAAAGCGAAAGGGCTGGCCGCAATAGTTGTGCCATTTGGGGTTGCGGCCTCCCCCGATCTCACCATTCTACCGGTCGCGCTAGCAGCAAGCGCGATAGGGATAGGAGCCGTTGTCGCCGTCCTGAGTGTATTTGCAGTGGTAACAATTGTGACCTTCGTTGGTCTGACGGTGATCGCAACACTCGCCGGGTACCAGATCAAAGGGCAATGGTTAGAGAACAATGCCAATACAATAACGTCGCTCGTGCTTATTGCGATTGGCATTGTGGCGTTTATTGGTCTGTGATGGCCTCTTAACGATTGCCAGCGATGTTATACAGTTGTACCAGTTCGTCAATGACGGCATCAACGTTGCCGTTGGCAATATTCTCTGGCACACAACTGTGCAGGTGGCTTTCCACAAGGAGCGCCTCTAGCTTTTCAATGGCTTTGCGGACAGCATGTGTCTGGTGCAGAATATCGACGCAATATTTATCCTCTTCAATCATCTTTCGAATGCCGCCAAGATGGCCTTCGATGTAGTTGAGACGTTTGAGCACGTCCTGTTTGTCTGCTTTCATCGGCAAACGCTCCTTTCTGGCTACCCAACCCGGCAGGTGGGGGTTTTACAGAAAGATGATAGCACATTCAGCACAAATGTACAAATGCAAAAGCCCACTTTCTCCTCATTTTGAGTGCACCGAAGCCGCCAGGGTGAGGAGCGTTTCCGGTCAATGGTCTTGTGAATGAGAAAGGGTTGGGCCGTGCTTGCAAACCGCCCAGAGGTTGAAATCCTGAAGAGATTCTCCTGAGCGGATTCAAGACCATGTCAATGTCCCCTCTTCATAGCGATATTCCCCGGTCTCAAGATCATCTGCAAAAGTAGACAGGAAAGTCTGCCAGTTGGGACCAAGCCACTGTGTCCCGTTTTCGGGATCGTGTTTGATGATTTGCCCAATGTGACCATGAGGCGTGGAGGCTAAATCAAAACATATCATAGTGCCATTCGAGTTTGCACTTGTCGATAGTGTACACTGGCAGCATCAAATGTACTCTCTTATATATGATCAATGGCAGGCCGAAGCTTTTCGACCTGCCCTGCGCGACTAATAGACTTCGACTTCAGCAAACTGCATGCGATAGAAATTACTCTCGGCTGGAATGGGACGCAACACTGTCCCCTGTACCTGGATATACCGTGCATTCTGGGCACCGAAGGTGAAAGATTGCACTGCTCCCGTGGCAGGTACAGGAATGGCGTTCGTCAAAAAAGACGTTGTTGCGACCATCAGAAGACAGGTAAACACTACAAGTTTTGTGCTGATGATCGTTTGCGAGTGATGATCCTTCATCGCTTTTTTTGTCCACCCTAAGATGAGAAAGAGGCCGTTCATCGTGAATCCTTTCTATCCTTATGCTTTGCATCTAGCTAGCATATACCAAATAATACCATCTATTATTTGGATGGCTTTCACTATCCAATCAAAGATACCACAAAAATGTGATATCTCACAAAATGTTTCTTATATACAGCATGTTCATTCCTATTATAAGGAACGAAAAGACGTAATGATAGCGGAGATATCACATCTAACTTCAATAGTAACAGGAGCATAATCCATTGTCAATACAGTTGACATAATTTCAAAAGCATGTCTTCCTGCTGACTTTTTAGCCCATATTTGTTATGATAAGAGAAACACATAAAGGCAGATAGTTTTTTATGACCAGACTCTTAATTTTAGGTGGAAGTGATGCGGGTATCAGCGCCGCCCTGCGGGCACATGAGGTTGATCCCTCGACCCAGGTAGCCGTAGTGATAGCGGACAGCTTCCCCAACTATAGTATCTGTGGCCTTCCGTTCTATCTCAGTGGCGAAGTTGCCGATTTTCATGACCTTGCACATCGTACCGAAGACGAGATTATGGACGAAGGGATTGGGCTCCTGCTGGATCACACGGCACGCAGCATCGATCATGTGAATCATACCGTGACCATGACCGATGAAACGGATGTGGCTCACCAGATCGAATATGATCAGCTTATTATCGCCACTGGAGCGGTTCCTCTGCGCCCCGCTATCGACGGATTGGATCTTCCCGGCGTCTATTTCTTGCGCTCAATGGGCGATAGCTTTGCCGTCAACGATTTCATAAACGTGCATGAACCTCGCTCAGCCGTTATCATCGGTGGAGGATACCTTGGCCTGGAGATGGCCGATGCATTGACCCGACGTGGCCTGAACGTCACGGTGGTTGAGCGTACCCCATCCGTCCTCAAGACCGTTGATGCCAGCCTGGGTGCACTGATCGGTGCTGAACTACAACAACATAACGTCAACGTTGTCTCAGGGGTTGCCGTTGAGTGTATTGTTCATAACGGAACGCAGTTAGAGATTATGGGTACGGGCGATTTTTACACGGCCTGTGACCTGATCCTGGTTGCTACCGGGGTCAAACCGCTGACGAATGTCGCTCAGGGTGCGGAGATCATGCTGGGTCAGCAGGGAGCCATTCAGGTAACGCGCCGCATGGAGACAAACCTGCCAGACATCTACGCGGCTGGCGATTGCGTCGAAACATGGCATCGTTTCCTGGAGCGTCCAACGTATCTTCCCCTCGGCACGACTGCGCACAAACAGGGTCGTATCGCTGGCGAAAATGCTGTTGGAGGCTCACGCGAGTTCGCCGGCACTCTGGGAACGCAGGTGGTAAAGGTATTTGATCTGGCCATTGCCCGCACAGGACTGCGCGATGATGAGGCGATCCAGGCGGGATACGAACCCCTTACCGTCGAGTCGACCCTCTGGGATCACAAGCGCTACTATCCAGGCGCACATCCTTTGCATATCCGCCTCACCGGTGATCTGATGACGGGCCAGTTGCTTGGTGCCCAGATGGTTGGGCATGCTGCGGGAGAAGTTGCTAAGCGTATAGATAGTATAGCGACAGCTCTCTTCCATAAGATGAATGTAGAGGCGCTCAACGAATTGGATCTGAGTTATACGCCGCCATTCAGCAGCCCTTGGGGTCCCATCCAGATGAGTGCTCAAGCCTGGGTGGCGAGCCTCTAACCACGGCCTATTTCATTGAAAAGTTTACACATTTTTCAATGAAATAAGCTAAACAGAGCCTCCTGGAACCACCATTTCCCTCGATTCGGCAATTTCGTTGACAATATTCTTCCCAAAATGGTATATAATATTGTGAAGTGTTGCGAAATATTGTGGAGTGTTGTAAAAAAAATGGTATATCCATACCATAGTTTCATCAAAAAACAGCAATCTTCCATGAATGCGTTTTATGACGACTAAGTTCGTCGAGAAAAAACCTTCTCTCGGTTTCGCTCATTTTAGGTTCCTTTTTCGCTGGTGAGTATTGAATGCTCATAAAATGAGGGTTATAAGGTGAAGCCCCATTCCAGCGTAAAGATTAATGCAAGGAGGCTTTATGCACAAGAAGCGATTTGGACTACTGGTACTCCTGATCGTGATGGTCTTCGCGGCAGTATTTGCATTCGGATTGAATGCACCCCACAATGCCTATGCTGTGAACAATGGACTGGCTTTGACTCCTCCCATGGGATGGAATGACTGGAACAGGTATGGATGTGGCATCAGTGACTCGCTGATCAGGCAGCAAGCCGATGCGATGGTCAATAATGGCTTGAAGGCGGCTGGTTATCAGTACATCAATATCGATGACTGTTGGGAAACCAATCGTGATAGCAGTGGCAATCTGGTTGCCGACCACACCAAATTTCCCAATGGCATCAAACCAGTTGCTGATTATGTCCATAGCAAAGGGCTAAAGCTCGGCATCTATAACGATGCAGGCACAAAGACCTGTGCTGGCTATCCTGGTATGTATGGTCATGAGCAACAAGATGCGAATACGTATGCCTCATGGGGTATCGACTACATTAAGGTTGACTGGTGTAGTAGTACTGGCATCGATGCCCAGACTGAATATACGAAAATCGGGAATGCCCTCAAGAGCACTGGGCGTGCGATTACCTACAGTCTCTGTGACTGGGGACAAAGCAACGTCTGGACCTGGGGACCTGGCGTAGGCAATCTCTGGCGCACGACTGGTGATATCAGCGATAACTGGTCCAGTATGCTCAGCAACTTCGACTCAAGTGCCACCCATGCATCCTCTGCTGGCCCTGGTGGGTGGAACGATCCAGACATGCTCGAAGTGGGCAATGGTGGAATGAGCACGACCGAATATCAGACACACTTTAGCCTCTGGGCCATTTCGGCGGCTCCCCTGATCCTTGGTACAGATATCTCCAATATGTCCTCTACTACAAAATCAATTGTTACCAACTCAGATGTCATTGCGGTGGATCAGGACTCGCGCGGCGTGCAAGGAACAAAGGTGAGTGACAGCAATGGCCTTCAGGTCTGGTCGAAGCCACTGCAAGGGAATGGCAATGTCGCGGTTGTCCTGCTCAATCGTAACTCGTCAGGATCCAATATCACCGTCAACTGGAACAATATTGGCATCTCTGGCAGTGCCAGTGTGCGCGATCTGTGGTCACATACCAATGTTGGATCATTCAATGGAAGCTATACAGCCAATGTGGCGGGTCATGGCGTGGTCATGCTCAAAATTGTTGCCGGCGGTAGTGGTGGTCCTACACCGACACCAACACCGGGTGGTGGTGGAAGCTTCAACCCCAATGTTCATTATAAGCTGCTCAATCGTAACAGTGGGAAAGCGCTTGATGTTTACAACAAGTCGACTGCTAACGGAGCCAACATCATCCAATGGACCGATGGTGGTACAACCAATCAGCAGTGGAGCATTATCTCAGTAGGGAGTGGCTACTATAAGGTAGTGAGCGCCAATAGTGGGCAAGTTCTGGACGTGAGTGGTGCATCTATCGCCAATGGTGCCCAGGTGGTGCAATGGCCCGATAGCGGCACGGCCAATCAGCAATGGAACATTGTTGCGGTGGGTAGCTATTATAAGCTAGTCAACCGTAGTAGTGGAAAAGTGATTGATGTCACCGGAGCTTCTACCGCTGATGGCGCAAAGGTCATCCAGTGGACTGATAATGGCGGGGCCAATCAGCAGTGGAGCATTATTCAGGTCTAACCTTCCTCCGTTTTTTCAAGCAGGCACGCCTCTTTATGGAAGAGGCCTGTCTGCTTGAATTGCCAACCGATGATAAGAAGGCTTCTTCTATCCAATCTGAGCAACGGCGCGACCAACCGTACGCCCCGAAAAGAGACATCCCCCCAGGAATGTTCCTTCAAGTGCTCGATAGCCATGCACGCCACCACCACCAAAACCCGCAACTTCACCGGCGGCATACAGGCCAGGCAGGGGCTGGCCATCAGTTTGCAGGACACGACCAGAGAGATCAGTTTCAACTCCTCCCAGCGTTTTGCGCGTCATAATTGACAAACGTACGGCAATTAAGGGACCTGCGGCTGGATCGAGGATGCGGTGTGGTTTCGCGACCCGTATCAGCTTGTCGCCGATGTAGCTGCGTGCTCCACGAATGGCTGTGACCTGAGCATCTTTCCCATAGGGATTGGTAATCTGACGATCTCGATCAACGATTACCCGTTCAAGTTCTGTCAGGTTGATCAAAGGCTGATCCGTCAGGTCATTCATCCCTTGCACTAACTCTGGAAGGGTAGAGCGTACGATAAAGTCTTCTCCGCGCTTCTTAAATGCCTCAATGGGTCCTGGCGCACCAGGCAGGACGCGACTCAATGTCTTTACAATACTGCGGCCTGTGAGGTCGGGATTCTGCTCTGAGCCTGAGAGTGCAAACTCGCGTTCGATGATGCGTTGATTCAGCACGAACCAGGAATAGTCGTACCCGGTACTGGTAATATATTGGGTTGTGCCCAGGGTATCAAAGCCAGGAAAGAGTGGGATAGGGAGCCGCTTGCCACATGCATCTAACCATAAGGGGGAAGGTCCAGAGAGAATGCGGATGGCATGCTTACTCCAGATCGGCGCATAGTTGTGGATACCTTCTGGATAATGCCACATGCGGTCAGAATTGATAATGCGCCCTCCATTGGTGGCAACTACTTCCAGCATATGTCCATCGACATGATCTGGAACGCCGGAGGCCATATGTTGAGGCGGATTGCCCATGCGTTTGGGCCAGTTGCGTCTCACCAACTCATGGTTGCCGCCAATGCCACCGGAGGTAACAATCACGGCTGATGCATGCAGTGTGAAATCGCCTACAACCACGCGTGAGCTTTTTGCGCCCCGCTCGACGGTATCCGATTCTAATAGCTCGCCATGCACACCATCAATCGCGCCATCGGTCATCGTAAGGCCCGTCACCCGGTGACGGAACTGTAACGTTGCCAGTCCGCGTTGTACTCCTTCGCGTACCCGTCGTACGAACGGTTCTATGACGCCCGGCCCGGTGCCCCACGTCACATGGAAACGCGGGACCGAGTTGCCGTGTCCTGTGGCGAGATAGCCACCACGTTCAGCCCATTGGACCAGGGGGAATAGGCGAATACCCTGTGCATGGAGCCAGGCATATTTCTCACCGGCGGCAAAATCGACATAGGCTTCTGCCCAACGGCGTGGCCACAGATCCTCGTCGCGATCAAAGTCGGCGCTACCAAGCCAATCTTGCAGTGCTAGAGCATGGGAATCCCGAATGCCCAGGTGTCGTTGTTCCGGCGTGTTGACCAGAAAAAGACCACCAAAGGACCAGAATGCTTGCCCGCCCAACGATGCTTCTGGCTCCTGATCAAGGATGATAACGCGTCGGCCTGCGTCAATAAGTTCGGCTGCTGCGACCAGACCGGCGAGGCCGGCTCCAACAATGATGACATCGGCATCATGACTCATGAATTACAACTCCGCTTTTCAATATAGTATGGAAGAAGATTTGTTATTGCCCAGAGACTTTCACTTTATAGAGACGCCATTGTCGTTCACTGAGACCAATCTTCTGTTTTAGGGCACAGAGGTCAGAGGGGGAGAGGAATTCTTCCGCTAAGTAGCAACAACGGCCAAGGTGTTCTTCTTTCACGATACGTGCCATCGGCCAGATGTACCATCTTCTTCTGTGAATTTGGCTCAGCTCTTGCATGTCATGCAAAAAGAGTTCCTGCAGTTTCTCAAAGGTACTTACGTTCATTCTGCACTTCCTTGTTGTTCCTCGTCAGTGAGGATCTGGAAAGATCGGTGATTGTTTATCTCTCTAAGGATACCACATCTGCCTGGGCTTATCCACGCATAAGTTATCCCCTCTTTTCCACAGCGCCAGCATAGTTTTGCACATATGTTCCACATTTCTGGCGGGCAATTGGTGGATAAGTGGGTAGTCAGAAAGGCTCACTCTCAGCTATACTTTCGATAGGTTGAAGTTCTGTTAGGCTCATTCAACGCCAACGTCGGCTATTTCTTTTTTGCGTTATTGTATCTTTTTTTCACCGACAAAAGGAGGAGCCGCTATGCCTGTCTTAACTTCATCGGATCGCTTGGCCCCGAAGAGTATGCTCCGTCATCGTCCTATTGATCCTACTTTCAACGTTGTAGAGCGGCCACGCGTTCCACGAGCATCACGTACCCAGACGCATAAGCCCTCCCCGGCGATCACCGTTCCCATCGATGTGCCGATCTGGAAACACACCGGGAAATCCCAGATACAGTGGAGGCACCATCTACTGATAGTTGGCATCGGTGTTGGGATGGGCTTCGCTGTTTTGATGGTCTTGATGGGTCAGCTACTTCTTGGATGGTTAGGAACCACGATGGACGATCTGCACTATGGGCGTCCTCGAACATCTCAGGTCGATGCCGTTGTTGGACACAATGACAGCGTTGCCCATCCCAGTCACTTTATCGCATTAAATCTTAGGGGGCAGATCGAAGTGATTGAATTTCCCGCCGGCGATGCTGCCCACGCGAAGATCTACCTGGGGCCACATCTGTATGGTTCCGGTGCTGACCTTGTACCTGTGACGTTACAGTTCATCGATAGTCACCATGACCATCATCCCGCGATGGTCGTTCAGGTGCAAGGCGAGCAGATTGTGTTCCATAATTTACAGGGGGCGTTTCACGCGCCCCCTGTAAATCAGTAGACAGAGAAATCAATTTGTGAGGAGTAATTTTCGGTAGTGGTTAGATAGTAAGTGATAGGTCCATATTATACTGAACAATAAACCACTCGGTGAACATCTGATGAGCGATATCGGATTTGGAAAAGGAGAGTGTTTGTCGAACGTAGCGACTCATCCGCTGACGCAAGGTATTGTTCCAACGTTCCATATGGGCTGTCTCTCCAGTTTCTTTTCCAACACCCTGATGGGTTTCTGCTGGGAAGACGTGTTGATAGGCTGTCCAAAAATCACTGAACGTATGGCAGTGCTTCTATTCCTCCGGAATGGCCTTCCACAAACGAAGGCAAGTTGTTTTGCTGCGGTCGCCAATGGCAAACGCCACGATTTGGCGTGTTCGTCGGCACATCGCGGTCCATAACCACCGTGGGCCATCTTTTTTCAGCACAAAACTCCACACATCGTCGAGTTCAAGAACGTCATCTGGGAATGCTAGCAGGAGGGTATCTGCTACCTTGGGCAGTTTCTGAATATGTGCGCTGATCCAGCGAACAACCGTCTGCCGGGTGATGCCAAAGATGCGCTCGACTCCACGCAAACTACACCGCTCCAAGCCAGCCCGGAGCACCGTTTGTTTGTTCATTTCCGAATACGCTGGCTTTGGCGAGAGCACTCGATAGGTGCCACAATCCTTGCAATGGTATTGAGCAGTCCCACAGCGGTTCGTTCCATTTTTGATGATGTTTGTACTTTTACAGACACGACATTCAAACGTCTTCGTTTCTTGAATCATGCTCTCTATTGTATCCCATCACTTACTACCTAACCACCACCCATCATTTAACATCTGAGTTCGCACTTGAAGCAAATTGTGCGCTCCCTCTTTTGTCCATCTCATTTGTTGCTTCTTCACAAATCGCTTGCTAATAATTTCATTGACTGTTGACTCGACAAGGGAAGCGTTCTCTCGCAAGTCCCTGAAGGATCTTGCGAAGTGCTGTGATAAAGGATGTAGAGTCGTTCCCTATGAATGAGGTTTGTGGGGTTTCCCCATGTATAGAGAATGGCTCTGCTTTTGTTACCGAACCTGCACTCCTGCAACCCAGATACCACGAATGGCACGCGTCGCAGCAATATCGTGGGTTGGGTCTCCCTCAACGAGCAGCAGGTCGGCCCGACGACCTGTCTCAATGATCCCTCTATCCGTGAAACCAAAGAACGCAGCCGGTACAACCGTCGCAGAACGCAGCGCTTCCACAGGCGTTAGCCCAACCTCAACCAGCAAACGTAATTCATCATGCAATGATTCCCCATGCGGAATCGGGGCGGGCGAAGCAGGTGAGGCGTTTGCATCGGTTCCAGCCAGGATGGTTACGCCTGCCCGGTAGAATGCTGACGTTGTTGCTTGAGCATGGGCATAGTTGATGTCAGCTCCATGCGTCGGCAGATGATGTGCCAGACTCGCCACAGCACGCATCATGGTTAACGTTGGTACCGACACGATGCCCCGTGTTGCCAGAGAGCGTGCCATATCGTCGTCAACATCTGCATCGACGGGAGCATGCGTGAGGATGTCTACTCCTGCATTGGTAGCATTCATGAGGGCGACTAAGGTGGTGACATGAGCGATCACTTTGAGACCCGCTTGATGAGCGGCCTTGACCAGTGCGGCGATGGTGGCAACATCAAGGGCAGCAGTTCCCATTTTACGAGGATCCTCAACAATCACTTTGATGTAGTCAGCGCCTTCCAACACACGCTCTGCCACAAAGCGATCCGCATCGGCAGGGCCGGTTACCGCGCTCGAAGCAGGCATACCCATTTTCGTCGTTTGTATACCTCCGGGAGCGCTGGCCGTGTTTCCTGAGCCTCGGATATCGGCTAACCCCTGTCGATGACGCAGTGAGTCGGTCAACGTCATCGCTGGCGACCCCATGTCGAGCATAGTTGTTACACCCCATCGTGTCCCATGCTCTAAATCGGCAAGACTCAGCAGATGGACATGAGAATCGATGAGGCCAGGCAAAAGAGCGCCATGCTGGCCACTCACCGTTCTCTCAGCGGTCATTGCCTCAGAGATGACTCCATTTTCAATAACCACCGTGCGTTCAGCGGTCAATGCGTTGCCATCAAACACCTTGACATTCGTAATGGCGATTGCTTCAGACATGCGTACAATTCCTTCTTTCTTCTCTCGATGAGACGAATAGTTACCACGTATCAAATACTCCCTGGTTCTCCACTAAGCAAACGTAGAGGTTCCACCCTCCTGATTGGTTTTGAATGTGCGAAAGAGAGCAGGTGGAAGTGGATCAGCTTTAGAGAGATTCCCGGCCTGGGCAGCCGCGATTTTTGCCCAAATGCGTTCTGGCTTGAGCGGCATATCAAGCGTGCGAATACCCAGCGGTGCCAACGCGTCCAGAACGGCGTTGACGATGGCGGGCGGCGCACCAGTTGCGCCACTTTCGCCTATCCCTTTGACACCCAGCGGATTGATCGGCGAAGGGGTTTCGACAAAAGCGGTCAGGAAGGCGGGAATTTGCTGTGTGTTTGGCAGCGTGTAGTCCATCAGCGTGGCAGAGAGCACTTGTCCATCCTGACTGTAGACCGTTTCTTCGTAAAGTGCCTGGCCGATGCCCTGAGCGAGTGCACCGTGAACCTGCGCCTCTGCCAGGTGATGATGAAGCACCGTGCCACTATCATCGACCGCCACATACTGTAGGATATGGATTTCACCCGTTTCAGCATCGATTTCAACGACGGCGAGGTGCGCGCCTGAGCAGACGGTTGCGTTTGTCGGACTAAAGTCGCTCCAGGCTGCCAGACCTTCAATAAGGGCACCATTGACTGGATTAGGCTTTTCGTGCTCGATCAGTTCTGGTTGCTCCTCTGCCATTGTGGCCAGTTTGCCCAAACTGATTGCGCGCGTGGGGACACCGCGCACGCAGACCTGGCCATTTGCTACGTCGAGATCAGAAGGGGCGGCCTCCAACTGGAGCGCAGCGAGGCGCAGCACTTTTTCGCGTGCGGCTTCGGCTGCCAGGTGAACGGCGGTGCCAGAAATCTGCGCGGTGCGGCTGCCGAAGGTGCCAATGCCAAAGGCAGGCAGGGCTGAATCGTTCATCTGCACCTCGACCTGTGAGTCGAGAACCGCGAAAACGGCGGCAGCGACCTGCGCAAAGGTTGTGAAATGCCCCTGTCCATTGGTTGCCACACCACTTTGCACCAGAATGCTGCCATCGCGGCGCACGCGCACTGTTGCGGCCTCGCGTGGCATGCCCGGACCGCCCATCGCCCCACCGGAGATCTCGATAAAGGTCGCCAGACCGATTCCCAGGAGCCGGGAATGGCCTTGCTGGCGCATCTCTTGCTGTTTCGCACGCCAGCCCGCGTAATCGCCCAGCTCCACGACTTTTTCTAATGCGGCCTGATAATTGCCGCTATCATATTGGATGCCGAGAAGGCTGGTATAGGGGAAGGATTCTGGCGTGATCAGATTGCGGCGACGCACCTCAACAGGATCAAGACCCGTTTCCTGGGCGATACGATCCATGGTACGCTCCAGGATATAGGCGGCTTCGGGCCTACCCGCACCCCGGTATGCGCCGGTTGGCACTTTATTGGTGAAGACGCCTATGACCTGGCTCTCAATGGCCTGGATGCGATACGGACCATTCAGCATCGAAGCCGTGCCAACAGGTACCATGGTGGTCGTATTGGCCAGGAACGCACCCAGATCTCCAATACTGCGTACTTTCAAGCCGAGCAAGCGTCCATCAACCTGGTAGGCAGCCTCGATATAGTTGATCTGTCCGCGCCCCTGCGTTTGCGCTTGCAAATTCTCGCTGCGACTCTCAATCCACTTGACGGGTCGCCCCAGGCGTACAGCCAGCGCTGCTGCCGCGATCTCTTCGCCTACAAAAGCCGATTTGGAGCCGAAAGCGCCCCCTACCTCGGCATTGAAGACACGAATCTTCTCACGGCTGAGGCCCAGGAAGGTCGCCAGCGTATTTCTGGCGGTATAGATGGCCTGCGATGAGAGCCAGGCGCGTAACTCGCCGCTGGCTGGATCGAAATCGAACAGACAGCCGCGTGGTTCCAACGAACAGGGGGCAACGCGCTGGTTGACCATACGTAGATGAGTGACGTGCGCGGCTTGCGCGAAAGCGGCTTCAATATCGCCACCACCGACCTGCGTATTGAAGGCCAGATTTGAGCCAAACTCCTCATAGAGCACAGGCGCGTCAGGAACCAGCGCCTCCTCTGGATCAACTACGGCTGGCAGCGGCACATAGTCGACATCTACAAGATCACGGGCATCTAAGGCCACCGCGAGATCTCTAGCCACGATGACGGCCACAGGGTCGCCTACGTAGCGTACGCGTTGCGTGGCCAGCGGTTTGCGCAGCGGCCGATTCAGCTTGCGCGGAACAGGGATACCCTCCATCGCGGGCATCGTCTCGACCAACTCGCTCGCTGGCAGCGCTGCCACTACACCAGGTAATGCTTGCGCGTCTTCCAGGTGGATAGCCTGGATCTCAGCATGCGCGTAAGGACTGCGTACCACCACCATATGCAGCGCGGCAGGTCGTTCCTTCCCGGCCCGCAGATCATCGACATAGTGGGCACGTCCAGTAATCAGCGGGTAATCTTCGCGGCGTCGCCCTGAGCCTTCTGGAATGGGCATATTGTTCATTAATGTTCCTCTCTTTCTTAAAGACTACACCAGGAGGCGAAGCGGATTCTCAAGCAAACTGCGGAGCTGACCAAGGAATTGTGCTGCTGTTGCGCCGTCAGTCACACGATGATCGGCAGAAAGCGTGACGCTTATCCGTTCGCGTGGTACCAGGTCGTCACCAACGTAGACTGGAAGACGACGTACCGCTCCAACGGCTAAAATAGCAGCTTGCGGTGGATTAATAATTGCGATAAACGTATCGATACCAAACATGCCCAGATTGCTCACGGTGAATGTTCCCACGGCGTAGTCTTCCACTCGGCTCTTTCCACTGCGCGCCCTTTCGGCAAGCCCTTTGGTTTCGCGCGCAATCTGCCCGACTGCCTTCTCGTCGACATGGCGCACGACGGGCGTGACAAGCCCATCCTTGATCGCGACGGCAACCGCGATCGAGATTTCCTTATGGATGAGCAGGCGGTCTCCCGCGAAGGTGGCATTGAGAGCAGGAAAGCGTGGCAGTGTTTTCGCCACTGCCTTCAAAACAAGATCGTTAACGGAAATCTTTTCTTCTGCGTCCACCTCCCTGTTAAGCCGGGAACGCAGAGCCATGGTTTCCGTGACGTCAATTTCGGTGGTCAGATAAAAGTGAGGGACGCTCGTTTTGCTTTCAAGCATACGACGCGCCATGGTCTGCTGAAGCCGTGTCAAGACCTGTTCATCGCCTGGCGGTGTCTCTGTAAGCCCACCATATCCCTTTTTCACTTCGTCCTCTACATCGTGGCGCACCACACGGCCCCCTGGCCCAGTCCCACGAATGGCAACAAGATCGAGCCCATGTTCCTGGGCAATGCGACGGGCGAGTGGCGACGCCTTTTTGTGCTCTGCCCGTACAGGTGGAGGATCAGAGGCTATAGTCCTTGTTTCTTGCCCTGTTTGGGTGTGAGTCGCTCTCGCTGGTGACGCCTGCATCTCTTCTACCTGACCCTCTTCCGCGGTGATCAAGAAAGCAATGATCTCACCAACCGGGACCATTTGTCCCTCCGCCACGAGAAGACGCTGGAGTACCCCTGAATCCACTGCTTCTATCTCAACGGTGACTTTATCTGTCTCAATCTCAGCAAGAGGTTCACCCTTGTTCACCATCTCTCCCTCATGTCTGAGCCAATTGACGAGTTTTCCCTCAGTCATCTCGTCCCCCATTTTTGGCATTATAATCTCTTTTGTCATCAGTAGACCTACCTCCTCGTATCGCATACCATTTCTCTGTATACCATAAGATTTTGTTTTCTTCTCCTGGATGAGAAGAGGCCACGTGCAAAATCTTCACGGGATGACGAAGTGCTCTCAAGACCAGGCTCAGGCATCATCGCCTAATTCCAAAGCCAGATATCCCGCGCTGACGATATCATCGACGCTGATCCCAGCATAGTGATAGAGGTCCATTTGCGAGCCTGATTGCCCAAAACGATCAACTCCAAGCGGGATAGTTGGAGCGCCATACAGACTGCCAAGAAATGCTAAGCTGTGTGCAGAGGCATCCTGGACCGTCACAATTGGGGCATGGTGTTCTTCAGGTGAGAACAGCGTATCTAGATACCCACGTTGTCCTGACGCCGGATTGTGGAGACGATGATGACGCTCTGCCGTGAAAAGCGCGAAGAGTTTTTGAGGGCTGGTGATGTGCAGGACATTTGCCGCGATCCCCTCCTCGGACAGACGTTGGGCGGCCTCGACCGCTTCCGGCACCATCGCACCCGTTGTTGCAATATGCACTACTTCAGCTATCGTCGCGTCTGGCACCTGGGAACGTCCCTCGATTAAGCGGTATCCGCCAGCGAGAATCTGCCGCCGCAATTCCTCTTTTCCCAAACGCTGTAAGGCTGGCGTAAGCATCTGTTGGTCAAGCTTTTTTGTTGAGAGACGGAGGTACGTTGAGCGACCATGCGTACGGTCACAGCATTCACGTAAGGCATCGAGCAGAATCCATTCCACCTCACACGCGAAGGCAGGCTCATAATAGTTGAGTTCTGGCAGCTCAATCCCCAAAGAAGCCGTGACGGTCGACTGGTGTGCGCCTCCTTCAGGACTGAGACTCACCCCAGAAGGAGTGCCGGCAAAGATAAATTTTGCTCCACAGTAGAGTCCATAGATCAAAGCATCTAGTCCCCGGCAGACAAAAGGATCGTAGACCGTTCCAATGGGGAAGAGCTGCTGGCCACTGAGTTCATAGCTCATGCCCAGTTGTCCAAGCAGCATGAACAGGTTTGTTTCAGAAATGCCTAACTCAATATGTTGGCCCGTAGGAGCAGGCTGCCAGCGGAGGAGGCGCTGCGTTTCCTCCTGATAGTCAGGTTGCTCAATTGGCGAGAAGACTCCGACTTTGCCCACCCAGGTGCTTAGATGGGTCGAGACAGCAACGTCAGGCGCGGCGGACACGATGCGCTCGCCGAGATGAGGAAGGTCTGCGAGTTTTGGTAAAACGCGACCCAAGGCTTCCTGGGTAGAAAGCTTGTTTGGATAAGAGAGGTCAAGGCTGGTCGGAACCAGCTCCAGATCGAGCAGCGGATGGCGTTGCTCATGTGTCCGCTGCAAGCGCTCAGCCACTTTTTGACACCACTGGCCTTCGAGCGAAGCAGGAGCGAACGTATCCCACTCGTGTCCACAGGGGATGCGCAGTTCTTGCTGAAGGCGCGCCATCTGCTCAATACTGAGCAGCATCGAGTGGTTGAGGGCTTCACCCGCAAACGGCAGCTCCCAGCCTTTAATGGTATAGGCAAAGAGAACCGTCGGCATCTCCTGGTTACTGTCAGCAAGCGAAAAGGCATGCAGTAAACTATTGAGATCATGCCCACCCAGATTGCTCAAGAGTCCACAAAGCTGGTCATCCGGGACCTCACGCAGGGCAAGCGCGATCTCCTGGTTCTCGCCATGCTCAAGACCAGATGAGTGTACGAGACGAGTTCGTATATCAGCTCCATTGCGTCGCAGGAGACTCTGGTACTCTTCATTACTCATCTCGTCAAGACGTTGTCGTAATGCTATCCCGCCTGGACGGGCGAAAGCGTGCTGTAACTCTTGGCCGTATTTCGCTTCCAGAACTTGCCAGTTTGCCGCCTGAAAAAGCCGTTTTAATTGGGTAGCGCGAATACCAGGCACGACGCGATCCAAGCTTTGCCGATTCAGGTCGACAATCAGCAGGACATTTCCCAAACCCTGCAATGATTCATCGATGACGGCCTCCCATATACTCCCTTCGTCGAGTTCCGCGTCACCAATC
>JACDAE010000560.1 GCA_013695595.1 Ktedonobacteraceae bacterium
GTCCATAGCCTGCATACACAATTTATCATCCTTGGCGAACTCGATCCTCACACGATTCTTGTAAGCGATGAACACTATGATGGACTCCCAGCTCTCATGGTCGGCTGGTTGCCATTGCCGATACGCAGCCTGCTCCCTCCTGAAACATCGAGCGGCCCGCAACCCTTCACCGCGCCTGAAGTAGTAGCTGGCGACATCGAAATAGCATCAGACATTTATAGTCTGGGGGCAATCCTGTACCTTCTGCTCACAGGTGTGGCTCCTACAGAACCCGAACGGCGCAAGCAACAGGTCTTACGCTCACCTCATGAACTCAATTCTCATGTCAGCACACGCCTTGCTGAAGTTACAATGCGTGCGCTGGCATTAGAGATTGATGATCGCTTCGGGGATGTTGAGGATATGGCGACCGCACTCCTGGAATTATCTTCTACAACCCAACCAACACCTGAAGAACAAGCTCCCATCAATGAGAAACAGGAGCAAACCGCAGAAGCCTGGAAGCAGGAGAAGCTTGTGCGACTTCTTCCTTCACCTGACGACGCAAACGATGAACCGCCCGATGATCCAGAAGAAGTTACGATATCAGTTGCTCCGATTCAAGCGCAACTCGCCCGCTGGTATATGTCTCGCATCGCTACTGGCGACCTGAATTCCAGGGCCGCGAATGAAGTAAAAGCTGATCAAGATCAGCAAGATATTGCGCAACAGGCAACAGTCTCTTTTACCACGCAAAATCAAGCAAAAACTTCTTCTGCGGTAGAAAGCACTCTTGTAGAGGAAGCAACACCTGCAACATTACCAGAGCCTCTGCCACGACCAGAGGAAACGCCAGAGCAAGTAGAACCAGAAACACCAACACAGCGCTTTAAGAAGCGCTTTACCGGTGCTTTACCGAGCATACCTCGCCTGGGTGGAACGGCTAAAGCGCCTGCAAAGACAACTGAAGAGGATGAGACTCCAAAGGAATCGTTCTTAAAACGTCTGCAACGCTTTATCCTTGGTGAACAACAACGCAGTAGCACGGCAGCAGCATTGATTGAAACGCCTTTGCGTATACAACCAAATCAAGGCTACTCGCTGCGTATTCATCTGATGGGCCGTGAAGCCCCGACACTTCCAGATGGTGGACGCAAAGGCGCTCCTGCAGGCTTAAGTGCCCTTGTTCAAGGTGAAAAAATACATATCGAGGTGCGCTCGTCGCTCTTCCAGAACTACGCATACATCGTCCAGCGTGCCTCGGTGGAGATTCCTGCTCGTGGGTATGCTGCGGAAGTTACCATCCCTATGCAAGCCCTGACGACTGGCCCCAGCGGACGCCGCGAACGCTTGCATATCTTCTTTATGGACGCCAACCGTCGCCCACTTTATGAAAAACCGTTCGTCATTGAACTGTTCATCTCACATCTGGTCCAATCGGGGCGCGAAGGTCACAACGTCCTGAATATCCCGATTTAACATTCTCCCCCACTACACATGTGGGGGAGGTTTCTCTTCCCTCAACCAAACAAAAAGACCGTTCCCGCCATCATTGCATAGAGCAAAATCAGCAGCAATCCTTCCAACCAGACCAGTTCGCCATCCTTCGTAATCTCACTGAAGAGGAACGTTGCCAGGCCAAGAACCGCCAACTCTACAATATTGAATACGAGATCCAGGCGCTTTTGCATGAAGATGCTTAACAGAACCAGAATGGGAGCGACGAGCAGCGCAATCTGGATCGATGAACCCGCCGAAGCCGCCAGCACCATCCCCATACGTTTATCCAGTGACATCGAAATCGTATTGAAATATTCAGGCAAACCACCAATCAATGGTAGGAAGACCAGTCCCACAAATGCAGGGTTCCACCCCAGCGCGGCGGTCACTGGCTCAATTGCTCCAACGAGAATCTCCGACAAAATGGCAACACCAATTGTAGCAATAGAGAGAAACAGGATACTTCGCCAGAGAGGGGGCTTATGTACGACTGGCTCAGGCTTCGCCGCTGTAGTAAAAGCTGCCTGTTTGTCTGCTTCTTGCGCCACGATCGCACCAAGCGTACCATCTATCTGACGCAACATACCACTTTTATGCGCAATAGAACTTTTCGCAAGTTCGCGACGATAGGCAACCAGCCGTGTAATGGCGGCAACAGAATAGGCACCCAGGACAGGCGCAAATTGTCCCTCGCCCTCGTCCTCTGCTTCCTCCTCACCTTCATCTCCCACATGAAAGACACTAAAAAGAATAAACGCGATGTAGCTCACAAGCAGCAGAATCGCAACAACGTCTGAGAGAACGACACCACGTTCCACAATCTGTGCCTGCTGCCCACGTGTTGCCAGCAGTTCGGCAATCGTCGGCAACACGAGGCTAGCAACACAGAGTGCAAGAAGTGATGCATACTGACTGGCTGGCCGTGCCTCGAACTTCAAACGCCCATTCTTAAAACCACCAATACATACCGACACACCTAGCACCAACAATGTATTTCCCAGAATAGTCCCAATGATCGACGCTCTTAACACATCGACCAGACCCTGGCTCAACGCAAGAATACCAATGATCAATTCGGTCGCATTGCCAAAGGTGGCGAAGAGCAGACCACCAATATGTTCTCCAGTATGCTCGGCTATACCTTCAACCGAAGCGCCAATAAGGGCCGCTAATGGCACAATGCCAAGAGCTGCAACGCTAAAAATAACCAGGGGCGGTGCGTGCACCAGCTCCAGTATAGGAGCCAGAACCGCAAAGACAAGCAAAAAGTAGAGCCAACGGGGCATAGGTTATTCCTCCAGATAGCAAATAATACAGAAAAGATAAGTTCATTCCAGTCCTCGTTTCACAGATGCATATACTATCATGCATAAAGGCGACTAAGCAAGTGATGTAGGGGCGTGGTGAGCGCAGCGAACAAGCCCCGTTAGCTCGTCTAAAAATAACACAAAAGCGCACAAACCTGTGTTAGCTCACCCAGAAATAATAAAAAAAGAGGAGCTTACAAGAAGCTCCCCTTGAAAACAACCTCTACTTACAGTAGTAAGCTCTTTTTCCCCTAAGCGGCGGAAAATCCAAAGATGTGCATACTTTTATTTGAAGGAAGGGTAAGGCTGGCAACCGTTTTCCCTGCCGTCAAAGTTACCTGCATATAGTACATGTACACTTTCGGACCGTGTTTCCCTTGTAGTCCATTTCGATACTGCATGGTCATAGCAATCGTATTCCCATAACGCAATGGTGAGGGCGACGCCCAATCGTTGAAGCCAAGCTGGAAGGTTTGCTTTGTACCATCAGTGTAGTTAATAGTGGCCGTTCCTACCTGTGGGCCATTGGTTGCTGCACCCAGGAAAGCCAGCCGTGTTGCGGTCAGGGAAGGATAGGCAATCGTCTGACCCAACCCAACTGTATTATCTGGATAATCAGAATAGCTGTCCGCTGTTATGAAGTTCACACCATTAAATTTGAAGTGCATGAGACCATTCTGATCAGGCTGTGACATCCCCGCAGCATGCAAAGCTTCAATTGAATAGGCATTATACTGACCATCAATATCAGCAAAGAGGTTCGTCCCATACGTCGTCCCATTATCATGGCGGGCACCAACATTATTATCAACTTCTATCGCACTGGCACCAAGGGTAAAGACATGCAACTGACCCCTGGTCGTCGCTGATGGCAGAGTGATGCTAGAAACGGTCTGTGTCGGATCTACCCGCACCTCTGTATAGAATAAAAAGGTGTAAACGTTACGCGACCCAGAATGACTGTTCAGATGTGTTTCAACACCCAATGGCGTGTTTCCATACGATGCAGGATTGTGCAGAGCATTGAGGGTCCAATCGCTCAAGCAGAGTGAGAACGATTGCGTGTTACCACCAACGTAGTTAATAAACGCTGTTCCACATGATGGACCATTGGTCGCCGAACCAACGATGCCAATTCTGACGGCTCCTGTAACTGGAGATGCAATCTTCACCGTCTGACCCTGGGCCAGAAAATTATCTGGAGAACCGCCCAGCGCATCAGGCATAGTCAAATTCATACCATTATATTGAACAGTGTTGCCCGGAGCCAGCAAACCACCCGAATTGCTAATAACGGACGTGAGCGAATAGCTGCTCCCACCGCCATCAAAGTTGGCTGGTCCTGGATTGGCATCATCACTCATACCACTGTTATTGTAGATATTAGTGTACCCTGAACGAACACCAACCGCGAAGATATGGAGTTGACCTCTACCAGCATTGGTTGGCAGCTTCACACTCTGGACAACCTTCGCAGGGTCTACACCCACATGGGCATAAAACAGGAAAGTCTTGATGCTCTGACGGCCCGTTTTCAGATTACGATAGGTAATAGATGCGACAGCATGATTTCCATAAGCAGGATTGACCTGTGTCCAGTCACTCATACCCAAAGAAAAAGTCTGTGTCGTATTATCTGTATACGTAATAACAGCATTACCTGCCGATTGTCCATTGGAGGCAGCGCCCACAAAGCCAAGGATCGTCGGATTTGCAATAGGATTCAAAGGCAATACCTGACCAAGAGCGACATAATTGTTCGCTTTGCCCACTGGAGAGTTCGGCCACACGAAACTGATGCCGTCATACACAAATGTTTTATTAGGTGTCAAGCCTGCTAAGGCCAGACCCTGTGCCGAATAGCTACGCCCGGCACCATCGAAATTTGCCTGGGTAGGCGCATTATCATTCGTTGTGCTAGCATTATTGTATGCAGGCAAGGCGGCTGGAGCCAGGGCATTACTCTTTTGCCCAACAATACGAAGTCTACCAGCTAACTGCTGATTCAGCTGATCCAACTGAGCAGGAGTCGCAAGTGGGCTACTGGCGCTCTGAGCATGCACAAAGAAGCGAGCGTTTACAGTGAAACTCACAGTTGCGATCAAAACAGCGATAAAAAGGAGAGACAAAATGATACGATTGCGCCCATTTACAAAATGTTTCGGCGCTGGACGAGATCCTTCAGGTCCTATCACAGAATTCATAGATGCAATTACTCCTGTTTCTTACAGAGAAAAATCTTCTCAATTCCACAAAACAAAGCATAAACATAAATGTGCAGGAATTTCTCTCTCGCCTTCTGGAAAGTGTAGCGCCAGTACTTTTACTACCATTTTCAGATAGGGTATTCTATATCCACAAATATGGATTTATGAGAGAAAACATGTTGGAATAGCGATAGTGGTATATACGCATGAGCTATTATAGAAGGGTTTTTACATTATGTCAATCCATACTCCACTATATTAGAATTCTTGAAACATTTTGAAACATTTTGAAACACGATGAAACGCTTTATTCTTTGTGCTAAAACGTTTGGGGTACTGAACTATTGTATGGAAGTGGTACTTTCGTATATGCTGCAAGCACCTTGCAATAGGATACGCATTGTGTGGTATGCTATTCCAGCGGAAGTTCCATAGAAAGTTACAAGAATCATGAAACGCGATTTATTATCTCGCTTGCGCCTGGGTGGCTGGTATTATCTTCTGGGAGCCCTTCTTCTTTTGCTAGGAGTGCCTTTCTATCAATTGCTGGTGCTCAATCCATTGAACTATACTGCCATTCTCAGCAACCCAGGTGGCAATCATTTTGCTCTCTACCTGGCCTGGATCAGCAATTACACCCTTCAATATATGCTCTATCGTGTCCTGCTACTTGCGGCATTTGCGTTGCTCCTGACCCTCCCGTTCAATCTGTTCCGCATCATTGTAGCCCAGGAAATTGTCGATCAGCAGGAACGAGCGGACGAAGAAGAGGAGGAGGGTGAGGCAGAGGAGGACGAAGAAGAGCAAATGGACAGCGATGGAATGCCCCCCTACGCGTGGCGTGGCAAAGGGTTCGCAGTGATCGCCGCCTGGGCCGGTCTCGCTGGCGTAGTTGCTTATATTCTAGGAGCGGGTGTCGGAACACTCTATATTCTAGTGGTCAGTAAAAGTACGCCTCTCCCTGGCAATTTCACGACACTCTATAACATCTTTTCCCTTACAAGCAATACATTGGGCATTGGCTTGCTGGCCCTGAGCACCTTATTCTTCGGCGCACTCATCGCCAGAAGGGGGCGCAACCTCTGGCCGACCCCCTGGATTTTTTTCGGGTACATGGCCCTTGCCACTGCCGCACTGCTGAGTGGAAGTGCCGTCGCCGTCGCCGGATCACCAGGCGAGCAAGCAACATTGACGACACCCGCATTTCTGCTCTTTGGATTGTGGATACTATGGCTGGGCATTTTGCTCGTCAGGCTGAAACCCGAAAAATAATGAATGCTAATAGAATATTACAGCCACGCCCGTGACGCACTATCAATCTGGTTAAATTCTTCAGGGCTTAACCGCCAACCAATAGCACCGGCGTTTTCGCTGGCCTGACGCTCGTTTCTTGCACCCGGAATAGGAATGACAACCTCGTCCCGGCACAACAACCAGTTGAGCGCAACCTGCCCAATCGTCTTGTTATGCTCCTGGCCAATCGCCTCCATCGTTTGCATCAATGGCTCCATCTTGAGCAACTGCGAACGACGAAAATTGGGCGACTGGAGACGACGCATCCTACTCACTGGCACAATATCAGAACTGCTAACACGAAACTTTCCAGTAAGTAATCCCTGTTCCAGGGGACTATATGCAATAAGTGCCACATTCAACGCGCGACATGCTTCAAGCACTCCATTTGACTCAGGATTGCGATGCAAAAGACTGTAATGCACCTGGTTAGAGGCCAGAGGAATATCATGACGCGCAAGACGTGCATGCGCTTTGTGCATCAGTTTGGCACTGTAATTACTGATACCTACAGTTCGCACCTTACCGGCCCGTACCGCCTCAGCCAGTGCGTCCATCAAAGCATTGGTATTTATTAATGAGTAGGGCCAATGTATCTGGTAGAGATCGATCTGGGCGACACCGAGGCGCTCCAGAGAGGCATCGAGGGCTTGCAGTAGAGAGTGAGCGGAAAAGCGATTAGGGAAGGGAGCAAATTTGCTGGCGATAATAATAGGCTGGCCGACTTCCCGATAACACTCACCGAGCAGACGCTCAGAGGCTCCACTCCCGTAGAGTTCCGCAGTGTCGAAGAAGTTTAAACCAGCATCCAGGCAGGCACGATAGGCACGGGAGACATCCTCACGCGTATAATTTTTCCCATATTGCCAGTAGCGGGTGTCGCCCCAACTCCATATCCCTATACCCATAGCTGGAACAGTCAAACCAGAAGCACCCAACGCACGTTGATCAACCTGTATCATGCAACATCCTTTTATAATCAGCGCAAAAATGGCGTACATACAATTATGTACGCCTTGTTCATATCATAGCACCGATCAAAAAGATGGGTTTACCTGACCTCGGCTGCTTTTTTTGAGAGCACCTCGTAGCCAGAACGCCACACGTCAATGGCTTCTTGAGCACAGCCTAGTTCTTCCAGGGCCTGTGCCCAGCGCCCATAAATCTCAGCCCGATCCGCATATGCCTGGGTAGGGCCGAGCAATTCACTGGCCTTTTGATACCAGGAAACGGCCTCCTGCAGCAGTTGTTGGCGCTCGACACCATGAACCAGCCGCGCCTCTTCCTGTGCTATTTTGCCTACAGCATGATAGACGGTTGCACTCATTTGTACATTATGTGAACGCTGCATCGTCTCCAAAGCAAGTTGACAATAACGTCGAGCCTCTTCGAGGCGCTCCTCTGCCAGGCGGACATCAGCTAGAGCAACGCAATTGAGCATGGCCATTGTCGGGCTATTATAACCGGTCGCTATCGCCAGTGACTCCGTATAATGATCGGAAGCTTCCCGTAGATCACCAAGCGAGAAACTGATACGACCCATGAGGTGATGCACACGAGCTTCCATCTCACGATCCATTCTGCGTCGATAGAGTTGTAACGCCTCTTCACCGGCAGTTGTCGCACGAGCAAAATCGCCAGTATGACGATACGCATCGCACAATCCATGATAAACGTGTGCCATCTCCTCTTCATTATTGTAATGACGACACAAGCGCAATGCCTCCTCATAATGCTGAACAGCAGCAGAATAGAGGCCACGAACAATACAAGTCATACCCAAATAGTAACGGGCTTTAATACGGACAGTTGGTAAATAAACGCGTCGATCATGCAGAACCTTTAAGCAAATAGTGAAATGGAGTGAGGCGTCTTCATGATGACCCAGGTTGATAGCTGCTTCTCCCAGGCGTAAAAGATAAAGAGCCACCAGTTCACGTTCCACGAGAGAGTCTGCTTCACCTGTAAGCCTCACATTAGCCAGGAGTGGAGACAACACCTCAACAGCCTCTTGCCATTGTTTTTGTTGGACATAACACCATCCTAACAAGTATGAAACGTTCCGTTGTAGCTTCTCATCGTCAGTATGAAGGGCTTGAAGAGATACCAAAGCCTCCTTGCTCCTGCCCTCTTCCAGGTACAGGCGTGCTCTATAGAGCAACATCTGAGGGTCAGATTGCGATGTCATGGTGCGTTTCCTCCCTTATAAATAAAATATGTACGATTATAACATATTTAATTATGCTTATGAGAAGTTTTGTAAAGTAATATCCTTTCAAAATCCACCAATGACTGGGATCTCTCAACTAGAAGAATAGACAACCAGCTCAAAATAGCATATAGGCAATAGGACGGGCACCTTATACCTCCACCACCGCGCCCACAGAGTGGCAGAGAGATACCCGTTGTTGATAGTATATCGTACTTTACGTGCTTACACAAGAATATAGTACCAAAAGAGCGGAACGTTCCTTGCAGGAAGTATACCTCCGTGATAGACTGAGAAAGAAGGAGTAGGGGACTTCCTTCGATTATTGGACCCTTCATGAGTGAACATTGCCTTTATCAAATGGATCAAGGAGCGAGTCGTAGAGACGTCATTATTCTAAAATAGAAGAGGATAGTATCGTGGATGTAGACCCCGAAATTAGCCGCAGGAGATACACCGTGCAAGGAAATTATCGTGCCGGAGATCGATCCGTTGGAAGACGCGTTGTGACAATAGGTGGAGGCTCAGGGACTTTCTCCCTCCTTTCGCATTTAAAAAAGTACTCACTCAATATTACCGCCATTGTCACCATGTCAGATAGTGGAGGAAGTTCACGCAGACTGATGGATGAATTTCGGCGTCAGTTGCCGTTGGGCGATCTGCGCATGTCATTGGTCGCACTGGCTCGTAACGGAGCGTTATGGCGTGAAATATTTATGCATCGTTTTGAGCAGGCAGAGACAGAGAGAGCTGAGCAAGCGGGAGGAATCGGGGGGCATAGCCTGGGAAATCTCATACTGAAGGGTCTACAGGACATTAATAACGACGATCTTTTGCTCGCTATAGAAGATGCTGAGGAGCTGCTCGATACTGCCGGTCACGTCGTTCCAGTCACATTAGCACAAACAACTATCTGTGCAGACCTGGAAGATGGAACTGTTATCTGCGGCGAGACCGATATTGATACACGCGGCAAAAATCATGGGGCTGGCCTCTCGCTGATCAAGCGCCTACGCATGATGCCTGAGGATGCTCCTGCCAGCGCCCAGGCCATACGGGCCATCAGACGAGCAGACACCATTATTATTGGCCCTGGCGACCTTTATACCAGTCTGCTTCCCAACTTGCTCGTCCCTGATCTTGCACGTGCGATTCGTGAAGCTGATGCGGAAAAAGTCTACATCTGCAACCTGATGACGAAACATGGCGAGACGGATGGATACAAAGCATCTGATTTTGTGAACGAGATTCACCGTTATCTAGGTGCACGTGTCGACCGCGTCTTGTTGAATAGCGGCACATTTCCACCTGATGTCCTGAACATGTATGCAGAAGAAGGAAGCGACCCAGTTCTTGTTGATCGTGTGCCTCTTGCACGACTCGTCCCTAGCGTCGTAGTTGAGCAGCTCAATCTGGAAGATGATACACTGGCGCGTCACGATCCGGAACGACTTGTACAGGCACTTTTCGCTAAAGATGCATCATAAGAGGAAAAAGGGCCAGGGTCACATGCAATACATCACCCTGGCAGAGCTATCCGGGCTAACGTAACCCTTTGGTAATGCTTTCAAATTCAGCACGCGGAAAAGCTCGCATGGTCTGCGTACGCATGCTTCCTTGTGCGATAGTCCCAAGAATAAGACGGGCAGCAATTTCATCATCGGGCGCTTCGGTAATCACAATGTAGTCATATTGACCCATCACTAAATAAAAGCCTACTAGTCTTCCACCAGCTTCCTTGATAGCCGTATCAAAAGCCTGCAGACGTTCAGGAGCATTCTTTGCTTCCCTCACTCCTTGTTCGGTGAGGTTTACCAGACTGATATAGGTCGGCATACATTCCCTCCATCTTGTGCATTAACACCTTCAACATCGAAGGATCTTCAGGGTGGTTCATCTTTTTTCATTGTACACGGTACGGATGTAATGGTACAAGAGTCAATACATCTCACTTCTATCTCAATTTTGCGAAGAGCCACCCTTCACAGAGACCTGCCAATGCCCCTAGCAGCGGAAACAACGTTGTATGGCTGGCAGCAAGGTCTACCAACGTAAACAGGCCGCTATTCAAAAGCAGATAGGCGAACAGGGCTAGAACACCACCAACATATGGGCGCACGAACCAGAGAATAATAGCAAAGAGCGGCAGATTGAGACGACGCGCACGCCCAAGCGCAATAATGCTACTTACAGTTCCCCCAAGCATTCCATAGATGAGCAATAGCCAGGGAACGCCCAGGAGTTGCAAGCCCGGCGTGAGAAAACGGCCCGCGAACCCCATACCTTGCAGCACGGCAAAGGTCAGAATGAGCAATACAATCAGTATCTGATAGAGAGCTAGAGCAATTAACCAGCGCGAAAAGGGAGGAGTGATTGGATTTTGCACAACCGTTGTTCTATCTGCGGGTATATCCTGTCCTTTCAGGACCGGAATCGGGTCGGTATTCTGCTCACGGGGCAACGGGGTCGCAATAGTATTTCGCCTGCTCTGGACCTGGGGGGAGCCTCCAGTGGCAGCGGTTTGTGCAGGAATATTGAGATAATGTGCAGGTAGCTTCTGTTTTCTAGCGAGAACCGCGATGTGCTGAACAAGGAGTGTCATAATGGTTGCCTGCTCCGGAGTAAAAAGATGCAATTGCTGGCGAGCAGATGGAGTCAGTGCATAGGTTCCGCATGAGATTTCACGTTCATGATATATTTCACGAACTATAATAGAGACAGAAGCAAAAAGGCTATCAGGCGTACCGGCTGCATGTACACTATCGAGTAAAGAGGGTTGCTTGTCGTTGCGTACTGTCACACGACGAGGAACACGATAGAGAACGCCCCAGACTTCCGCTCTAGATTGTGTCGAGGGAACAATTGTGCTCAGAAATTGTCCCGTCTGTGGTATCTCTGCGAACATAAGGGTATACCCTCTTAAAGCGGCGGGTCCATATAAAAAAGCGGTACCGTCAAGAAGATTTGGACTATTGAGAAATGCGGCATCCATTTCTGCGCCATACTCAAACAACCATATAAATTCCTGCGGCCCAGTTGCGCTTTCAGGTAACATAGAGACATCGACGTTGCCAATAACACGTTCCTGCTCTTCTTCCTCTAATTCCTCTGGAAGAGGAGGGGCCATGGGAGCCTGACCAGGAAATAGTGAATGTGTCGCAGCCTGTTCTTGTGTTCCCTGACCACTTGCGGCCAGGAGCGTTTCGAAAGGAAGAGGGCGTGGAGTATTGCCTCGCACCACAGAGACGCCCGGCTCCATCTCCCTGACTTCTCCTCCATCTTCATATGTCTCTGGCTCAGGAGATGGTATTGTATCCCTGGATTGATCGTCGCCTGACGGATAATGCTGATCATGATCGCTTTCCACTGTGCCTCGCTCCTTGCTCACGTGCCACCCGTTCATTTTATTGATAAAATAGAAGATCCAATACTTTTTATAGCATCCCTCCCTCCTCAGGATAGCGCGTTAAGGCGGATTCGCCAAATGCATAGGACATGTAGGGGATACCTATCCTTCAAAAAGGGCGTAGGCATCCTTTTCAGCAGCAATCGCAAAATCCGTGATATCCGTTATTGTCAATATTCCACGCTCCGTGATAACTTTGCTGATCAGAGCGTTTAGCGTATGATCAAAGTAGAAATTGCGCACCGTAACCCCTGGCAAAGGCTGTTCCAGAACTTCTTCTGGCTCCTTCTCCTCTAAAAACACCTGAGCCTGCTGAAAATCGTTGGGCCATGTCTGAGGCGATATTTTCAGCGTCTCTGAGAGTACATAAAAGGGAATATTGTGCCCCCGTGCCGCATAAGCAAGCAAAGCTGTACCTGCTTTGTTGAGCACATCTCCATTTGCCAGAATGCTATCTGCGCCGACGACAACGGCCTGACATTGGGGCAAAAAAATATCGGCCTGGGCATCGGTAAGCAAGGTCACGGGAAAATGCTGGGAGCTGAGTGCACGTGCCATCTCGCGTCCTTCATAGCGTGGTCGCCCCTCTAATACAATCATCTGAGTAATTTGCTGGCGATGCGCATTAAGGACATCGAGCACAGTGCCAGAGATGCTACATGTCATCAGGCAGCCAGAGAGATAAGGTTGTGCGTATTGAGTAATACGCGCCGTCGCCGTATTGTAGTCGTGTAGAAGTTGTTCCGCTGCCTGGGCAATTACCTGGGGGCCACCCTGCGTATTCAGGATACGTCCAACCGCACCAGAAAGTGCTGCCATCGCTGGTCGTGCCTGGGCAAGTGTGCGCCCTGCAACCAGGAGACGCTGCATATGTTCTTCTTGCGACTCCATCTGTTCCTGAGCCAGATCGTGCAGAATGTTGATCGTTTGCCGTACCAGCCAGCGAGATCCATGCTCGCGATCATTACGTACAGCCTCGATACGTTGCTCTATTGTCGTCATGTGTGGTTTTCCCTTTCGTATTTTTATCCAGATCTGGGCCATTCGTTGCATCCATGGTAGGGTAAAAGCATCTATCGAATCCCCGCTATATCATACAAGATCGTGATGGGCTGGCATCCATAGAGAATTGGCCCCATAGAAGACCAGCCAATTGGCACTGTTGCTTTTCCATAAGGTTAGTTACACTTATAGATATCAGCAGACAAGGGAGAAGAGTATGCGACATCATGGCACTGGCAATGAGCCGTTACCTGTTTTTACGACGCCGATAGCCTCTTTTATCAAGCTTGAGCGGGACAGCGGGGTACCTCTCTACCAGCAGATCTGCCAGGGCTTACGCGAGGCAATTCTCGCAGGCGAACTGCCCGAAGGCACACGCTTACCAACCGAACGAGCACTTGCTCATGAGCTAGGCGTTAATCGTACAACCGTGATGAATGCCTACCACGAACTTGCGAGTGAGGGATTGATCGAGGGACACGTGGGACGTGGCACGCTGGTCAAGCGCAGTTATATGAGTCAGGGCAACGATGCATCAGAGGATGATATGCCATCCTGGCTGCTTGGATTGGCGGAGGGAGAAGACGCCATTCTAGGACCGGATGCGCGTGTGTTAAGTGAGATGTCCGAATTGGGAGAGCGCAAAGAGATCATCTCTTTAGCCTCAAGCACACCCGCAACGGATCTTTTGCCAGCAGAGTTGTTACAATCGCTCTTCGCGGAAGGCCTACAGCAAGCGCGACAGAGTGCGCTTGGATATTGTCCAGTCGAGGGACTACAGAGTCTGCGCAGGGAGATCGCAGCTCGTATGCGCAAACATGGTATCGCCGTAGATACGCGGAATATTCTGATTCTTTCGGGTGCCACGCAAGGTATTGGCCTGATCGGTCGTTTTCTCCTCAAAGCTGGCGATGAAGTCGTGGTTGAGGTGCCAACATATCTGGGAGCTGTGCAGACCTTCCGGGCCCTGGGTGCCAGGGTTATCGGGGTACCAACGGATAGCGATGGATTGCGCGTCGATCTGTTGGAATCGATTCTGGCACGCCGGCATCCACGCTTCATCTATACGCTGCCCACCTTCCAGAATCCAACTGGATTTGTAATGTCACCAGATCGCAAGCGTCGTCTGCTCTTACTGGCGCAGCGTTACCAGATCCCCATTCTAGAGGATGATCCTTATCGAGAACTATACTTTGAAGGCAAGGAGCCGCAACCTCTGAAGGCACTGGACACCCATGGATATGTCCTATATCTGAGCACCTTTTCCAAAATTCTAGCACCAGGGTTGCGTGTGGCCTGGCTGGCAGCTCCTGATCCCATGATCGAGCGCCTTTCATTGCATAAGCAGATATTTGACCTGAACACGAATGCATTGAGCCAGTGGGCGGTTTCAGAATTATTGCGGCGCAATATGTTGGATGATCATATGGTGATGTTGCGTGAGCGCTATCGGCATAAAAGGGATGTCATGACCCAGGCAATCCAACAGTATTGGCCAGCCAATGTGCGCATCAGCCATCCTGAGGGTGGTTTTCATCTCTGGTGTCGCCTGCCGGGAGAGATGCGTGCCCGTCTGCTCTTGCGTGAGGCCGCCCAGGAAGGGGTAGCAATTGTCATTGGGGAGCCATTTCATGTTGACGGAGGGGGTCAGCAACATATACGATTAAGTTTTGCAGCAGCCGAAGAAGAGCAGATCGAAGAGGGTATCCGGCGTATTGGTGAAATCATGAAGCGCATTCAGGCCAGGCACACGCCCCAAAACGCACAGGATACCGTAATCGAGCGGATTCCAATGGTGTAGAAAGGGTATGGTGATGTCTTTAGAAGAGCAAGAAACCGATTGGGAGATCACAGAGCAAGGACTCTATATTGCAACACGAGGGTTTCTCATTCGGCGTGGCTATTGTTGTGCGAACCGCTGTCGCAATTGCCCATACATTAACTGGCACCTGCAATCGACATGGCAGCCAGGGCCAGCGGAATGTGTGAAATATGTACGAGGTGTACCGAAAGCTATAGTGGGCGCATATACGTTGCTACGCTTTCATGAAGAACAACTTGAACAGAGAGAACCAGCACAACAGGATTATCATCGGGAGATGATTGAGCATTACCGTTTGCTGTTAGAGCACTGGGGCAGTAACGCGACATAACAATAAAAATGAGAGGATAGAAATATGCTTCTATCCTCTCATTTGCGCGATGCAATGATCTATGCCGCGCCAGGATACCATACAAAGCTCACACCAGCCGCCGGGTAGTTAAAATTGACGTAGGTTGTAGCTCCCCAACTACCAGCCCAATTCCAGTTACTAGTATTTACAACGCCAGGACTAGGGATACTTTCTACAACAGCAACATGTCCATACCCTCCAGCACCCTGGGCGTATGGTTGCAGCACAATAATAGAGTGAATGTGTGGGGTGGAAGACACTACCCAACCGAAATTGGCCGCACCTGCCGCCCACTCATATGCGTTACCCAACCATGGCACGTAATGTCCAGTTATCGCCTGGTAACGCATATTGGCCCAATAAGTACACTGACCATAAAAGAACCTGCTAAGGCCACCACCGCTGGTAGGAATTCCGCCAGTTGTACCAGTGCCACCTGTCGTACCAGTGCCACCTGTCGTACCAGTATTTCCACTCATAGTGGGAGGTGCAGTTGGCACACCCGCATAGACAGCTGCTCCCTGGTCGAAGCCATCCTGAGTGACAACCGTTGCGGTTGCCGCTTGCTGAGCGATCAAAGCGGTATTATTATTTTTCACGCCGGTGATGTTCATCTGATTATTTGCACCGCCAACGATGGATTTAAATATACTGTTTTGTCCGCCAGCACCAACCGGCATCACAACGAACAGGGCGCTCAGGACGACGAGGGCAAGCACAACGGTCACGACGGCATGCATGGCTGGCTTGCGGCGGCTCACAGGTGGACGGAGGGCAACGCTTTTCCTGCCCGTGCCACGGATGAGCACAGGTTGGCGCAAGGTATTCGTATCGCGTGGCAAAGAACGTGTTGAGAATGCACCAGTCTGCACCTCAGGCAATTCACGTGTCTGCAAAGGTGAAGGACTGAGTGCTCGCGTCTGAGAAGCTGGTTCAATGCCAGAACCTGTCGAAGTAGACGGTGCTGGCGTCTGAGGAATGCCTGGCATTGCAGGATACTGGGGGAAAGACAGTTGTTCAATAAATGATTGCTGTTCATTCAAGTCCGAAAGCTGCAATGGATCCGTGTTACTGTGCGACTCAGCTGTACTGTTCTGTCGGTGATCTAGAGACGACATACTGTTTCCTTCATCCTTATAAAATTATGTTAAGAGGGTGTCACTTCGACGCCCAATCTTTTTTCTATCCGGCCCTACTTACTGAATGTACCCACTGTAGACCGAGAGGTCAACAAACCATGCGAGAGCGTAGGACTATAGGACTACAGCCCTTTTCGCTTTCTCCACCAGTATTTCCGCCTGGACGTGTTTTATCAGGGTCACTATGGAGCCACTATATCGATAAGTGCCGTCTACTATTCAAGCTAAAAAATGTGTTATTCTGATGGCACGAAACGTATATCATTGAAATGATGTCAGCTATCATCCGATCTTATAGCATAGGGG
>JACDAE010000577.1 GCA_013695595.1 Ktedonobacteraceae bacterium
ACTCAAGCATGATTGACCTGGCACTGCTATTTTTGAAGCTAGCGACAGTCCAATCCCCGGCAGATCATTTTTTTTGAGAGAATAGAAGGGAAGACAGGAGTGTGCTCTCCTACCATCTTTCCTCGGATCATCAAGGAGGATTCTATGTCTCGATGGACGATATGGTCAAAGATGTCCACTATTGTTGTATTGGTCGCGTTATTATTTAGCGCCACGCTTCTTCTGCGACCTTCTCAGACACCCTCAGCATCTTCAAACGCCAGGAATGAGGCCAATGTATGGCTCACCAGTGCTGATTTGCAAAAACATCTTGCGAAGCAAGATAGCGTCCATTTTGCTACAGGTAGTGGCTCTGGTATCATCAAGATTACGGTTGATGAGAATAAGCTGTATCAGCAGATAGACGGTTTCGGTGCGTCTTTGACCGATGGCTCGGCGTGGCTCATCGCTAATAAGATGAGCAAGGAGCAACGGAATGTTCTGATGCAGAACTTGTTTGATCCAACCAGTGGTATTGGCCTGAACTTCCTGCGCCAGCCCATGGGAGCTTCGGACCTGACAACACCGGCATCCGGTGAGTATTCGTATGATGATGTGCCAAAGGGGCAGACTGACCCGACCCTCACGCATTTCTCTATTGCGCACGATAAAGCATATATTATCCCACTTCTCAAACAGGCGTTGCAGATCAATCCCGCCCTCAAAATTATGGCCACGCCGTGGAGTCCTCCAGGTTGGATGAAGTCGACCGATTCAATGGAAGGCGGTACGCTCAACCTTAGTGCTTACGGCGTATACGCGAACTATTTTGTGAAATTTATTCAGGCATACCAGGCTCAGGGTATTCCTATTTACGCGGTGACGGCGCAGAACGAGCCACTCTATCAGCCTGTGGGCTATCCCGGCATGTCGATGCCTGCTGATCAGGAAGCGAACTTTATCAAAAACTATCTGGCCCCGGCCTTTGCCAGTGCCCACATTACCACGAAAATTCTTGGGTATGACCACAACTGGGATCAGCCCGCTTATCCCACGACCCTACTGAGCGATGCCAGTACAAATGCCGTTCTCGCGGGCACTGCCTGGCACTGTTATGCGGGTGCAACCGAGGTGCAGACTCAGATACATAATGCCTATCCTAACAAGGATACGTATGAGACGGAATGCGCTGGCGGGCAATGGGAGACAAATAATGGCCTGCCCGGCACGACAAACCTCCTGATCAGTGCGACACGTAACTGGAGCAAGTCTATTGTACGCTGGGGCCTGGCATTGGATGCCAATGGGGAGCCAAACCTGGGGACTGGCGCGGCCTGCTCGCAGTGTCGCGGCATCGTCACAATTGACCAGAGCAACGGCAAAGTAACCTACAATGGTGATTATTATGGACTGGGGCAGGCCAGCAAGTTTTTGACACCGGGTGCTTCTCGTATCGACTCCAGTTCCGGGAGTAACGGAGTAACGGATGTTGCCTTTAAGAACCAGGATGGCTCAAAGGTTCTGGTCGTTTATAACGCAGCAGCGAACAATCAGCGTTTTGATGTGCAGTGGGGTGGACAATGGTTTTCTTACACACTGCCTGGGGGCGCGGTCGCAACCTTCAAATGGAATGGAGATCAGACTGCCGGGGGTGGCTCTAACAGTATAGCCCTTGATCGCAACGGCTGGATTGCCTCAGCTTCGGCAACCGATACCTATGGAGATGTACCGGCCAACGCTCTTGACGGTAATGTAACCACTCACTGGGGCAGTGGGCAGGGGCAGACGCCCGGCTTATGGTTCCAGGTAAATATGCTTCGTCCGCGTAGCTTCAACAGCATCAGCCTGGACGCTGGTACCAGTAGTGGAGACTACCCACGCGCGTACCTGGTCTTTGTCTCGCTCGATGGAGCGAACTGGGGACAGAGTATCGCCAGTGGTGATCAGGTGAGCAGTGCTTATGTGAGCTCTGGTCAGGTTGTGAACATCTCCTTCCCCACCCAGTTAGCGCGCTATATCAGGATTGTCGATATCGGCAGTGCTGGAAACTGGTGGTCTCTCTATGAGATGAATGTGTACGCAACGCCTGGCACGAATCCGTCGCCGCTTGATCGTAGTGGTTGGACTGCCTTAGCCTCGGTTTCAAACACGGGCGAACCGGCATCCAATACACTTGATGGCACGTTTGGAACGCGTTGGTCGAGCGGACAGCCCCAGAGTGTTGGAATGAGCTTCCAGGTTGACATGGGGAAAGTGCAGAGCTTCTCCAGCATCGCTCTGGATTGTGGGGCAAGCGGTGGGGACTATCCACGTGGCTACCAGGTCTTCGTTTCTAACGATGGTAGCACCTGGGGAACTTCTGTAGCCACTGGTCAGGGCAATAGTGGCTATAGCGTTATCAAATTTACCAACAAGCAGATGGCTCGCTATGTGAAGGTAGTGCTCACAGCCAGCTCAGGGAGTTGGTGGTCTATGGATGAGTTCTATGCATTTCCCTGATCTGCCATAGTGCCAGAAAAGACGAACCCTTTCTTTGGGTGCGACTCAGATTTTTGCATCGGGACCACCATCATGGTAGGGAAGCCATTTATTATTCTGAGGTTGCCCAGCAATCAAGCAACCCGGAATAATAAATGGCTTCCCTACCGTGATGGCATTTTGAAAGAGCATGCTTTTTCGACCGATCTGCCAGGTTGCGAAAATCTGAGCCGCACCCCCTTTCTTCGTACTCGTTGCGAAAAATGGTATCATGGGATATGTTCGTCCCTAAAAATATCCCATAAAGGAAGAATTGTATGCCTGGATACACTGTCTTAGAGGGTGGCGCTGAATTTGGTGGGCGTATGGCTGAGGTGGATCGCCGTGCCATTGAGCTTGCAGGTGGGAGCGGTGTTCTTATGAGCATTATCCCCACTGCCGCCGCTGCCGATAATAATCATCAGCGAGCGGGTAATAATGGCGTGCGCTGGTTTACCAGTCTTGGGGCCATCAATGTCGCCTCGCTGCCCCTCATCGACAGGGTATCGGCAAATGATAGCGCGATTGTGGATACCATCCGTCAATCGCGCCTGATCTATCTCTTAGGCGGCTTCCCTGGCTATCTCGGACAGACGCTACTGGGGAGTCAAGCCTGGCAAGCGGCGTTGGATGCTTATGCAAACGGAGCCGTCATTGCAGGCAGTAGCGCTGGTGCAATGGTGTTGTGCCAATACTATAGCGATTCAGGTTCGAAGACGCCTGCCACGGGACTTGGAATGCTCCCCAATACCTGTGTCCTGCCCCATCATAATACCTTTGGCAAGGGTTGGGCCACCCGCCTCGCGAACCAGTTGCCGGGAGTGGTACTGCTGGGCATCGACGAGCGTACAGGCATGATCGACGATGGTGATAAAGCCCACGGAACTCCCTGGCGTGTCTATGGAG
>JACDAE010000003.1 GCA_013695595.1 Ktedonobacteraceae bacterium
CTTGCATTCATCGCCATTTCCATCCTGGCCGTCCTTTATTCCTCAGGGACGGTATCAGCCGCATCGGGAGTCATCGTGTCAGGCACAACATGGAACGATAATAATGGCAATCCGGTGAATGCACACGGCGGTGGGATGATTAAGGTCGGCAGCACTTATTACTGGATCGGTGAGTATAAGGACACGAGCGGACTGTTTGTGGCGACCGCCTGTTATTCTTCGACTGACCTTCAACACTGGACCTTTGTGAATAAGACGCTCGTGAGACAGACAAGCGGAGACCTGGGGCCAAATAGTATCGTTGAGCGCCCCAAGATTCTCTATGACAAGACCACGAAACAGTATGTTGAGACAATGCATGTGGACGTTGCAGGGTACAAGAAACCAGGAGTTGGCGTCGCCACCAGTCCAACCATTTGCGGCAACTATACCTATCATGGTCGCCTGAAGCTCAATGGCTCATCGATCAATAAATGGGATAGTGGTTCGTTTCAGGATACAGATGGTACGGGTTATATCATTACCCACAATGGAAACATCTACAAGTTAGCCCCCGACTATCTGAGTGCCGTGTCCCAACCCCTGTCGGCAATGTGTTCAAACTGCGAAGCTCCGACCCTCTTCAAAGTCGGTAGCATCTACTTCTTCCTTTTCTCACACAGAACGGGCTGGGCCTCGAATGACGATTTCTACTTTACGGCGACATCACTCAGTGGACCCTGGACCTCCAGAGGAAATCTGGCACCAGCTGGAACACATACCTGGAACTCCCAGACTACCTATGTTCTGCCAGTTCAGGGAACCAGTGGCACGACCTATATGTACATGGGCGACCGCTGGAACGCGAACAACCTGGGTACTTCGACCTATGTATGGCAACCCCTGGTCATCAAGGGCACATCCCTTTCGATGCCCACATTCCATGCTTCCTGGACAGTGAATTCGTGACTACTCCCCATGCCTAAAAGGGCAGGGGCTTCTCAGGATGGCTCCTGATGGCTCAGTCCGAGCCGAAGGATATTCAGCGCCGCATTATGATCTCGATCGAGCACCAACCCACAATGTTGACAGGTATGGGTACGCTCGTCGAGATCTTTGTGTGGTCCCTTTCGTTTACAGCCGCTACAGATCTGGCTGGTATTTTTCGGATTGACCAACACGACCGTTGTGTGTCCGGCACTTTCAGCCTTGGCACGCACCAGTCGCACGAACAGTCCCCAGGCCGCATCGGCAATACTTTTGTTGAGTCCTGCCTTGGCTGCCGCTCCATTGGGCAAAAATGTCCCGTTCTCATCCTGCTTCGGTTTTGGGCGACGGCTCAAGTTCTTGGGCTTCAAATCCTCAAAGACAATCGTTTCATAGCACTTCACCAGATCACGCGCCTCTTTGTGCAAAAAGTCTGCACGTTGGTTGCGGATCTTGCGGTGACATGTGCCCACCTCTTGCGCAGCCTGCTTGACCAGGATAGCAAACAGAATCGTACTGTGTTCGAGATTGATACCGAGGGTAGCCTGTGTCTGACCACAACGCACACGGCGATAGAAGGCGGCAAACGCTTTGTCTACCCGTCTGAGAACATCTTGCAGCACTTGCGATCCAATGGCTGTGTACTCTGGCCTGACATCTCGTTTCAGGGTAGGAAGCGCATTGGCCTGATCATAGTACGTCACACGATAGTCCTTTGCGTGTTCTGTGCACCAATCGGGATCATAGAAATTGAGATGCTTTTTGCAGGCATTCCAGATGTCTTTGCGTTCCTGCAATGCTGCATTATACAGTTCACAGCACCGCGAGAGCGTCCATTCCAATTTCACCACCTGTACCTTTGTGGGGTAGAGTCGATATTTCAAGGCTTTCATGTATTTCTCCTTTCTTTTGCACTGTACAGACAGGATAGCAGAGTAAAGAGGGAAGGCCAAGAAAGAGTACTTTTGTTCTCCTGGCCTCTCGCCCATCGTGCCACCAAAAGGAGCGCCCTTGTATCCCCATGCGTAGAAGCGCAGGGGTTTTACGGGCGGCTCTCCATAGTTGACTTCTCCGCTTCTATACGTTATGGTAGAAGTAGGTAAATCGCAGTATTTCCTCCACTATCCCTATAGAGCAAACGACGATACGATAGGATGCCATTGTCTGATTTCTTGTGCGTTTGGAGAAAGGAAGAGCGATTGATAGAAGAATATGTGACGTGGCGTAGCCTCCTCGGTAAAATAATTCAATCGCTTCAGGAACAACTGCGTATTGCTGAGGCTCTGGCAGTGAATCCGATCACGCTCGTCCGTTGGGCGAAGAATATGTCGCATCCGCGCCAGGAAACCCTCCGAGGTTTGCCAGGTGCCGTGCCTGCGTTTCAACAACAATTGATCACCTTAATCGAACTGGAGTATCCCGACCTCTTCCTCCACCACGAAATCCAGGAAGCGGCGATGTGCAAGATTCCCTCACCTTTTTATGCTCGTTTCTTCTGCGACTACACCTCTATTCCAGAAAACGCGCGCGAGGAATCACTCAGCCAACTCGTGTTGCAGCAGCTCCTTGCCCATCTTGATCCACGTCGCCTGGGATGCGGCGTTTTCATTGCACGATGTGTGCTGCCTTCATCAGGCAAGACAGTCCGCAGCCTCCGCAAAACGATTGGGCGCGGCACAGCTCAATGGGAAGACGCACTTGAATTGCAAACACAATTCTTTGGAGCCGAATCACAGGTGGGAGATGCTCTTTGCCGGGGACATCAGATTCTCATCCAGAATCACGAGGAGATGGCACGTCTGTATCCTTTCCATCAGATCAACGTCGTGGAGAGTTGTGTGGCCATTCCTCTCATAATGGTTGATCGTGTAGCAGGCTGCCTCTGTGTCTTCAGTTCACAGCCTGCTTCTTTTTCCGCCAACCAGCTTCATCTACTTCAAATGTATGCCAATCTCTTGACAGCCATCTTTCACTCAGAACATTTCTATCCCTTGCAGAACATTGCGCTGGGAGTCATGCCCCCTCTTGCGGAACAACGACCGTATCTCATGACCTTTCAATCACAGGTTCTTAGCCTTTTGAAGAGCGCTATGCGCGAGCGGCAATTGTTGACGAGAATGCAAGCGGAGCATCTAGTATGGCAAGCGTTAGAGCACAAACTTCTTTTTCACCGGATACCAGCACTTCAAGATCGAAGTAAGCCGATAGAAGGAGCTTTTTTATGACCCAATCCTATTCCGAGGGCCAATCCGACAACAGCTATGTTATTGATGCGGAAAGTGGCGAGGAGATGGCACGCCTCATCGATCAAGACCGCCTCGTCACCAGAACAATGGGAGGGCTCTTCTCCGAACGCGAAGATCTTTCGACCATTTTCGACGTTCTTGATATTGGCTGTGGGCCGGGTGGTTGGGTATTGGACGTCGCTCATACCTATCCTGAAATGGAAGTGACGGGTATCGATATCAGCGAGAGCATGATTCAGTATGCGCAAGCATACGCACAGGTTCGCCAGCTCCCCAACGCGCACTTTCGGGTCATGAATGCTCTTCACCATCTGGATTTCCCCGCCGCATCCTTTGACCTGGTCAATGCTCGTACGATTGTTGGCTTCGTGTCTCCCAAAACATTACCACCGCTGTTCGCAGAGTGTCGACGCGTACTGCGGCCCGGTGGCGTCTTTCGCATCACAGAGCCTGAGCATGGTTTCAGTAACAAAGCGGCCTTTGAAACATTTTATGGATTGGTGAATCGGGCCGCATCTCTGGCTGGGCGCAGCTTTTCTCCAACTGGCAACCATCTCGGAATTACCCCCGTATTAGACCACCTGCTGCGTACCGCAGGCTTTCGGACCACTGGCAGCAAAGCCTATACCCTGAACTTCTCCGCAGGAACACCTGCACATATTCCCATACAGGAAGACTTGAAGATCGCGTTTCGACTGCTCCAACCCTTCTTGCTTTCTATGAGGGTCGCTCCCAAGGAAGAAATTGAATATCTGTACGAGCAAGCAATGAACGAGATGCTAGAAGAAGACTTTTGTGCTCTCTGGTATTTTCTTACGGTTTGGGGAAGCACCCCTCAAGAAGATCATTTCCAGGAGGGATAATAGAAGCCAGAAGATACAGCATAAGCTTTATGCTTCACTTTCGCGTCGATGCCCCAGGAGCCTCAGCGAGGAGGCTCGCAGATCTTAGCAGCACAGGAGTCAGTAAGATGACAGCCAATGAAGCCTTACGTCGCGCACGTGCACGACGTGGTTGGTCCCAGGCAATGCTCGCCCAACGACTGGACACGAGCAGCCAGAACATCGGACGCTGGGAGCGTGGTGAGACGCGCCCGTCTCCCTATTTTTGCGAAAAGCTCTGTGAGCTCTTTGAGGTGGATACAGAAGCATTAGGTTTGCTAGAGCCTGCCCCACTAACTGCATCAGAGACCCCGATCGCGGTTCCTGAACTCTCATGGCAGGAACCAATCCTTGATCCCATGCGTCCGCGCTTTTCTATTCCCCTCACACAGGTTATCGGACGACAAGGCCTGCTCGACGACCTGTTTACGCATTTGCAAAATAGGACGAACTGCGTGCTTTATGGCCTGCCAGGCGTAGGCAAGACCACGCTGGCCCAACTGCTCAGTCAAGATGCACGTTGTCAGCACCTGCTTCCCGACGGGCTGCTTTGGGTCAGCTTAGGCCCCCAGCCGGATGTGCATACCGAACTGCTGCGGCTGGCGGCGATCTTGCACGCCCCTGAGGATGAACGCCGTCAGGCCCGCAGCACCCAGGAATTGGTCCACTATGTGCAGCGTCTAATTGGAGAAAAGCGCCTGCTGCTCGTCATCGATGATGCCTGGCGGGTGGAGGAGGCGCGCTGCTTACTGCTGGGCGCGCCGCAGATCGCCTGTCTGGTAACCACACGTTTGCCAGAAGTGGCGATGACGCTCTCAGAAGCACAGCCCATACCCGTACCAGAACTGGATATGGAGCAGAGCTATGGCCTGCTGACTCAACTGGCTCCCCACCTGGCCCAGAGTCCCCCAAAGACGGTACAGCAAGTGCTACAGTATACTGGAGGTTTGCCCCTGGCACTAACCGTGCTTGGGTCCTATCTGCGTATGCAGAGCATCGGGGGACAGAGCAGACGGATCGAGACGGCACTGGCTCAGCTCAGTGATGCTTCACTGCGCCTGAACCTGGTGAGTCCCCAACGAGCAGCCATGCAGAGACCGATCCAGCCCGAGGTCATCCCCTGGTCTCTGGCGACTATCATCAGCATCAGTGAGCAACATCTGCTTCCAGCAGCTCGGCACGCCATGCGTGCGCTAGCAATACTTCCTGCCAAACCGGAGAGTTTCTCAGAGGCGGCGGCTCTGGCCGTCTGTGGCTCTGGCCTGGACATCCTGGATGTTCTACTGGATGCTGGATTAGTGGAAGGAGCAGGAGAGGGCCGCTACTGCATCCATCAGGTCATTGCCGATTATGCCCAACTTCAGCAGCAGGAGACGACTCCTGGGCAGCGGCTGGTCGACTATGGTCAGCAGATGTGTGCATCCTTCAATGTAAAAGAGGAACAGAGGATGCAGCATATGACGAGCGAGTACCCCGTGGTGCTGGCGGCTCTACAGGTAGCGCTCACACGGCAGCAAACTGAGGATGTCATCTTGATGGTCCTGGCGCTGGTTCCGTTCTGGCGCACGCAGGGCCTGTATCAGCAGGCAGAACAGTGGTTGCAGGCTGCACAGGCAATGACCACCGCCGAAAAGCCTGGGTATGCTCGCTTATTGGCTCAGCGGGCACAGTTTGCTCTCTTGCGCGAAGCATGGGAACAGGCACAACAGGACGCCCTCGCGGGATTAGAGCTGAGCGTGGCCCCAGAACAACACGAGGTTCACGCCACCTGTTTGCTGACACTGGGATTGGTCGCCCAACAGGCTGGGAACGACACGCAGGCCAGGGCATATTATGAAAAAGGATTGCACCTGGCCCGCAGCGGTCGAGACGGTGAACTGCCAAGCCGCTTCCTCAGAGGCCTGGGAAACCTGGCCTTGATGCAGGGAGAGTATCAGCAGGCGCAGGTGCTCTTCCAGGAGGGATTGGCCCTGGCGCAGCAAGGCGATCAACTCGAACTGATGTGCCAGCTGCTCTCAAATGTGGGGAAGGCCCTTCAGCTTCAGGGAGACTACGCTCATGCCGAGCAGAGGTTACGAGAAGGATTGGCGCTGGCACGTCGTCTGGGCTACCGTACCAATCAAATCTTATTACTGTTGTATCTGGGAGTCACGCTCTGTCAGCAAGGAAAGACGGCTCAAGGCAAAGCTCTCTTCCTGGAAGGTCTGGCCCTGGCTCGTCAATCAGAAGACCATGGGCAAATCAAGCGCTTCCTGATGAACCTGGGGGCGGTCGCTTTTGAAGAAGATGCCTATGAGGAGGCTGAGCACTACTTCCAGGAAGCATTAGTGGAGGCGAGAGAAAGCCAGGACTTGACCAGTTGTATCGTACTGCTGACCAATATAGGCGTGGCTTGTGGGGAACGAGGGGCATTTGAGGAAGCACAGAGAGCATTTGAGGAATGTTTACCGCTCACACACCAACTGGGCGATCCCTGGTTACTCAGTAATGCGCTCTGTGCCCGTGGCGAAGTATCTCTGCAAGCTCACCAGGTTGATGAGGCGGAACACTGGTTCCAGGAGGCACTGGCCGTCTACCAGGATCGTGAGCCCAACCGCGAGTTAGTGACGATGTCGCGCTTTGGGCTGGCCCAGGTAGAGTCGGAGCGTGGCAGACTGGAGGAAGCCCGACAGGTTGCAGAGCAGTGTCTGCAGGTCTTCGTCGAGATGAACCATCGGACTGCCGAGAAGGTACGTGCCTGGCTTGACCGGGTTTCTCCGACGACCGCGAGCATTGAAGAGGGTGCAAGGGTAGCAGCGCAGGAGGAGGGAGATAGTCTGATACTGGTGCACGAGGAGGTGGACAACAAGATACTGGTGCACGAGGAGCAGAAGAGCATGCCGGTCTGTCCTCATTGTCAGAATTCCCATGCGGTTCGCAAACGAGGAAAAAGTCGCAGCGGTGCTCAACGTTACCAGTGCGCTCAGTGCCACCATGACTTCACCCCCTCAGTGCACCGAACCATGGTGCCCGTTGATCCGCGTTTGCCGGAACAGGCACGCCTTCTTGCCGCACAAGGGAAGAGTCTGCGAGCCATTGCCCGTGAATTGGGTCTGCATCATACCACCGTGATGCGCTGGCTGAACGCCATCAGTGAGCCAATACCCCCGGCATATTGACAATATCACCATCATACCTACGATGAGGATGGAAGCAAAACCAAGATTGAGGAGAAAAATCGCGGTCAAGGGAAACCCCAAAACGATGATTGGTTGATCGAAATGGAGAAGTATGAAAATGATGTTCATGAAGTTAAATAACGCATGGATGCAAATTGCCATAGCGATTATTCCCCATCCCATGACACGTCGAGCGATGGTTTTCATGCGGAGGCAAGAGATACCACATCCTACCAATCCGGTTGCCACAGCATGCACGGCCACCACTCCCATCCGGCTCAACGCCAGAGAGGCCCAGTTCCCTTGCCCAAACAGATACAGGCACATTTCAAAGGTGGCAAAACCACACCCGGACACCACTCCAAGAAGAAACGCAGCATTGGCTGTGTGCTGGCGCCGCAATACGACCAGGACGCCGAGCGCCTTCAACACTTCCTCGATGATGGGAGTGCAAAGGCTGTAGAAGAGAAGCAAACTCCATGGTACGCTGAAGAGCGTTTGAGCAGGAGTAAAACACTGGTCTATCCATATGCTGACGTTTTCCTCAACACGCAAGGCTATGATTGGCACGACCAGTGATCCTATCAAGAGAGTCAGAAACATTGTAAACAAGACATTCCTGATGTGGGCCGCTATCCTGACATCGGCAGTCGCAAAGGTTTTCAACGAGATGCGCACTGGAACAACCTTTCTTCTCATTATAAAACACCTGTATTATTTGCCTGTTTGGGCTACTTCTTTCAAAAGGCGTCAGCAGGATTTCATACCATGGCAGGAAGCTGTGTATGAAATCCTGCTGACTCAAGTCAAAGGAGGCGATCGTGATGACGATCATTCCTCTTTACGGGAAACTTACAGACCGCGTAATTGTTGTCGAACCGATGACCAGTGCTTCATTAAGAGCGTTTCTGGCAAGTGTTGGTGAACCAGCGGCGCCAGTCATTTCCACAGCACCAGCGGCCTCCGCTCCAAGACCTGCTGCAAGAGCGGGAGATGCGGTGGCAAAAGCTCTTAACGCGGTGAGAATCCCAGACGTAATCCCCAGGACTCCCGAAATGATGCCCATCCCTAAGGCTACCGCGGCGAGTACCTTCTTCGCGGTATTGGAACATGATACAAAATTACATATATTTCCTGAAACCACTGACGCTATGAAGAAAACGCCACCCGCTATGCCCAGGATCACAGGAATTGGAAGCGATGGACGATCAAGGCTCGCGACGACTGGAGCGTTCACGTTTGGCATCGTAGTTGCGCGTGGAACAAATTGGTTGTAGAAGTTCGTGATAGCCGCATCTCCCTCTTGAAGATACGTTTGGCCTCGAATGCAGTCAGAGTCTTCCGTAGAAAAGGGCTGAGCCGTCGTCATCTCCACGTTGTCCGCTTGCCAACCGAGATGTCCATAGTCAAGATTGCCCGCATCAACCTGGCAATCGATAGCATTTACTCCCGCCCCACCTCTCCTGGACGCGAAGCTTTGCTGTGCTACTCGCGTGCCAAGATAGGTTTCATGCTCAACGGTCGTTCCTTTAAGAGTATACTGTGAAGGAGACTCGTACGGGTATCGCAGTGCCGGGAGATCAGGACCTAACGTTTGCTCATGTGCATAGGTATCAATATGACCGATCCCAGGCACATTGACATTGACTCCACCCACAACTTTCCCGTGACTGTCAAAGTAGGCAGCATCAGTGCCAGAAAACTGACCCCAAAAATGCCCTTTTCCGGATGAGTCAATGATGTATTCATTCCATTTCCCGAAATTAGAGGAGGCGCTGCGGCTATTGTAACTGGAAGACCCGCCCCCTGCATATTGGGCCGCATACTTCTGTCCGCCGACAGTCACCGTAAAATACGGAGCAGGGGCAGCAGAAACGCTTCGAGCATGGTTCAACGAGATCAATGTGCCGGTGACACAAAGACCAAACAAGAGTACAGCGATGATGAGACGGTGCGACAGATGACGCAGTTTCATATGTATTCTCCTTTTTTCATCAGTCATCTTTGGTGAGAGAACCTGGCGTCCTCTCAATCGTGGACTGATATCTTCTGCTGTAAGTGTAGAAGAGAACCAGACATGCCACAAGCGCATCAGGGTATCGTCAGGGTATCATCTCTCTTTGAACAGGCCAACATAATATGTCACCCTCGCATTGATATCCCTGGGATCTGCGTGAAGACGCTCGTAGAGCAGTGTCTTCCGGTCTTTATCGAGATTGAACCATCAGTGCGCATCTGGCTCGACCCGCTTTCCACGACGATCAGGAGCATTGAAACTGGTGCAGAGATGGTGGTGTAAGAGGAGGTACAGAATAAGGTACTGGTGCAGGAGGAGGTGCAGAACAAGGTACTGGTGCAGGAGGAGGTTATTGTCATCTGATCCTGGTACCGTCTGGTCGGCGTTTGCTTGTAGGCACCAGGAAAATTGTATTCTTTGGAGTTCGTCAGGTGAACCCTGAGGGCTTTCTGCACATACTTAATGAGGTGCGGTGCTTCCAGGTCCAGTATATCCTTCTTGTCAAGGTTGGTGAGAGCATCGTACGCACTTAGACAGAACCAGAAAGTTGCCCTAGTATAATAATTTCTCCGCTTATAGTTCCTACTACGATAGTACCGTTAGAATTGCTTGGCGCTGTCCAAATTGGACTTGATCCAACATATCTGCGATCAACATTACCAGTTACAGGATTTAGTAACAGGATGCTTGCTCCGGCTGGTACTATAATCTCTGTATTTGTCGATGATAGTGAACCAATGACAAATCCATCATTGAACCCTTTCATGTATACAACAGGATTTCTCCCAGGTAGAGTATCAATCCTGGAAATGCTTCCCTTATAGGTAGCCTTTCCAATTTTTATAATACTTCCTGAACAATACAGTTGTCCTTTCAAACTAGTACACCCCGATATCGTTGCGCCTCCTGTTAGTGGGTTTGGCCCTCCAATCCCAATTCGAATAACAAACTGTGGCTTTGATACATTACGAGGATCAAACACGTATAGCAAGCCATTCTTATTGACTGCTGCTACATGTTTATGTCCAAATCGATCTCCATAAAATATTGGACTACTTCCCCAATCCCAATCATTAGAATTTGGTGGAATACGAAAATGGCTTTTAACCTTTAATGTATTTGCATCCAATGCAACTATGCTTTCGGAATATGGCTGCTTTGAAGGTGGTTCCGTTGCCGTACCCGTAGTAACAAAAATGGTATGCAACTTACTCAAAGGAGTGGAAGGATCAATCGCATCATCTGAAGGACTCGTCCAAATTCCACCACCAATTTGCCCGGTAGGAACAACACTGAAAACTTTCATAACTTTATGGTCTGAAAGACGCATAAGAATAAGCCTGCCAGCGACTAAGGGACAATCACCGTATGAGGCTGTCCCAATATAGGCATAGTATCCAGATTTTGCATTCCCTACGATCAGTGGAGAAGCCCAGTTATAATACCCTCCATTATCTCCATTGCTTGTCGTAACAATAGCTCTCACCACTTGCGGCACATGTGATGAAGTCACGCTATTGGGATGAGTCGTGGTACCAGGGGTGAAGGACCATAAAATATGTCCATCACTCTTTCTGACGGCATACCAATATTGATCTCCTCCTCCAACATAAATGATGCCATTTATTATGGTAGGTGTACTACTTATACCAACAGTTTGTCGGCCACAACCCAGAGTAGTTGTTTGCCCAAGGAATGTTTTCCAACGTTCTTTACGAGTTGCCAGATTGACTGCATGGAGATAGCCACTATTATCTCCAATATATGAAATGCTCGAAGTATCTGTAACTACTTGAGAATAAATTGCACTATTAAGCGCATAATGTGTTGCTATACAAAATTTGTTAACACGATAAGGATCTGCATTATGTCCATCTCTATTATTACTTCCCATATAGGTTGTCCATGGGGAGCTAGTAAGAGAATGGACTCTACAGGCGGATACAGGTATTGCCGCATGGGCGATCCCTTGTAAAGGTGAAATTCCCAGTACAATTCCTAAGCACAACAGCGCTTTTGTGCCACCTTCAAAAAAACGAAATAGGCGTGTCTGAGGGTACATAATCTGGTTCTCCAATTTTCCATTTAAAAGCTATCAGCGCAGCATCAAATGATCTTTGGCGATATTGAGGATAGTTTCTAGCAAACCTCTTTCTTCCTCTGTGGGCTCGTATATCTTGCATGTTGCAAAGCAAATTTTTGTGATATTAGTAAGTATTCGGCCAGCAAGGCTCAATCTTCATAGCAAAATAGTCCCGTTTTGCTGATAAAAGCACATTATTTGACAAGGTTTGTGGATCGACAGGCAAAAAGGTTGGAACTGATGAAGAGATATCCGCTAGATGTTTAAATGAGAAAATTTTGGACACTCGTGCGATAACAAATAATAGATAGATAGATATACGGGGCGAATATATACAAAGCGATCCTTCACTGTATCATATTCGCCTCAAATGCTAGGATTCGCCAGAGTCTTTGCGCTTCCAGAGGTGTTGTGAGGGAATGCGCAGTGCCCGGTTAAATTTGCTTGAGGCATTTTCCCAGGCAATAATCTCCGTCAACTCGACCAGTTCGTCATCCGTATAGAACTGACGCAGAAGCGCGAAGAACTCATCGCTGACCTCGCGTCCAGTGATCGTCATCATATCGGCGTACTCCAACGTGACGCGCTCGACCTGCCTATAGAGTGGACTGGTCGCGTACTCGGCCAATGCGAGAATCTTCTCGTCAGAGACACCCAGACTGCTACCCACGGCAGCATTGATGTCCTGTCAAAACTCACATCCGTTAAGCGAGGCCACGCGGCGGTTGACGAGGGCCTGCAACGCATCATCAATCAACCTCGAAGTCGCAATCCCCGTCCACATCGCCCGCGCTCCACGAAAGATCGAAGGTCGTCGCGCATACACCAGATGGTTGAGTAGCGGTGCTCCCCATGTCTTTGCTTGAGCTTGCAGGACTTTTCGCGTATAATCATCTACCTCTTCTGGGTTTACCCCATCGATCCGCGCCATAATATAAGTCTCCTTCTTTCTGCTTGAAGTGTATACGAGAAAAGAGTTCTCCAACAGTTTTCGGTCATTCATACTACAGTGGGAAAAGCGGTGGTATCCCAACATGCCGATCAAAGAGATAAAATGCCCGCCCACGTTCTATCAGGTCTATGTGGCCTTGAAAACCTCGATCGAGCAGAGCAAGTTGTTTGTCGGCATCCCCGATCTGCCAGCGCTGTAAAAACCATTCATAAATCTGAAGAGGAGCGAGATGCTGAAAATCAACCGACTGATGCTGCTCTATCAAGACTTCATTGAAGGATTGTATTTGTGCCGCGAGGTGGACTAAAGGATAGAAGAGGCTACTCGCTTTAATTGCGTCGATGATCAACTT
>JACDAE010000627.1 GCA_013695595.1 Ktedonobacteraceae bacterium
ATCTGGTGCCCTACCCTGGTTCGCATCTTTTGGGAAATTCCCTACTCCTGGCCTAACAACTCTTCCATCTGCACCAGATGCGACTCGAAGTACTTCAATGCCTGCCGAATTGGTTCCGGCGAAGTCATATCGACGCCAGCTTTCTTCAGCAGGTCAATGCTATAATCGGACGAACCGGAACTCAGGAATTTCAGATAGCGATTAACCGCTGGCTGTCCCTCGTTCAGGATCTGTTGCACCAATGCCGCTGCTGCTGAGATACCTGTCGCATACTGATAGACGTAAAAATTATAGTAGAAGTGTGGGATACGTGCCCACTCGATGCCGATCAGGTCATCGACAATCGTCTCGGCTCCATAATATTTCTCGTTGAGAGTTGTATACAGCGCTGAAAGGGTGTCAGCCGTCAGCGGCTCACCCTGCTCCGCCTGGTGATGGATCTGCTGCTCAAACTCTGCGAACATCGTCTGGCGGAAGAGCGTGCCGCGAATATCTTCTAGCGAATGATTGAGCAGAGCAATGCGTACCGCTGGATCATTCGTATTTTTTAAAAGATATTCAGTCAGCAAGCCTTCGTTAAGTGTGGAGGCAACCTCAGCCACAAATATAGTGTAGTCACCATACTGGAAAGGCTGGTTTGTACGCGTGTAGAACGAGTGCATGGAATGCCCCAGCTCATGTGCAAGGGTATACATGCTATCGCGCTTATTCTGGAAGTTGAGCAGAACGAAGGGGTTGGTGCGATATGCGCCACCACTATATGCGCCACCACGTTTGCCCGTTGTCTCGTAGACATCGATCCAGCGTTTGCTAAATGCCTGTTTAAGGTCGGAGATGTATTTGTCGCCCAGGGGGGCCAGCGCAGTGATGACGGTCTCTTTGGCCTGTTCGTAGCTGAGTTCATCGGTTGTTTCTTCAACGATGGGCACGTAGAGGTCATACATGTGAAGCTCGTTAAGCTTGAGGATGCGTTTGCGCAATTTCATATAGCGATTGAGCAGCGAGATATGTTCGCTGACCGTCTCGATCAGGTTATCATAGACGCTGACCGGAATATTGTATCGTGCTAGTGCGCGTTCACGGCTGGACGTATAATTGCGTTGACGTGTGTAGAAGATATCGGTCTTCACCTGTGCGGCAAGCGTTGCTGCGATGGTGTTGCGTTGCTTCAGGAAGGTTTCGTGCAGCCCATCGAATGCCTCTTTACGGACGCGTCGATCTGCACTACGCACGAATATCAGGTAATTCCCCTTGGTCAGTTGAACCTCTTCGCCTGCTTCATTCCTGATGGTTGGCAGGGTGAGATCAGCATTATCGATCATGGAGAAAATAGCGTCAGGGGCGTCGGTAACCTCTCCCGTTGCTGCCAGGACCGCTTCAACCTCAGCCGAGCGCACATGTGGACGTTTACGGTTAAGGTCGTGCAATTGCTGACCATAAAGATCAAGTCCAGGTGTCTCTTGCAAGAAACGGTCAAGTGTCTCCTGGGGGAGAGCTAGAATTTCAGGTTCGATATATGCAGCAGCCGTCGATATACGGACGACCAGTTGCATAATACGATCGGCCATCCCTTGATAAAGGCCATTCGTCGTATCCTCATCCTTGCGCATCGAGGCGTAGGCGTAGAGGGTCTCGACCTCTTCATACAGGTCATCGCGTTTGCGTAAAACCGTTAGTAATGCCTCACCACTCTGAGTGAGCGTATCCTTTAAGGCCTCGAGTTCAGGGATACGGCCCTGAAGCGCCAGAAAATCACGCTCCCAATCCTCGTTGCGAGAGAAAATGCTTTCGAGATCCCATGTGAGCGCTGTGGGGATATCTTCTCGCTTCTTGAATGTCTGCAATGTTGCTACAGCCTTTCATAAAGTGCCTCATAGAGAGTTCCAGAGGCTTTGACAGGACGGTCTCTTCCACCAGAGAAACGCATCTCTGTGGGGCCACTTCCTGACCCTGCATGGTTTGCATATACAGTGTTTATACATGCATCTACAACAAACACCCGCAATGTATCCCCGTAGCTGAAGCCTGGGGCACCCTTGCCGCTTCGCATCAGGAAAAATGGCGACAAGCAAATACATACTGTATCTCATATCATATCTCATTTACTCACAAATCTCTAGCCCCTTAAACTGAAAAGCCGCTCTGGGAAAATATTGTTCATTCGAAGGAAGAGGAGCAGAAACTGGGAGCGCTCTTTGGCTCTTGTGCCATAATAATGGAACAACGACTTTGTTGCTATCTATGAAGGAGTGCTTGAGAGATGACGATTCGTGCAATCCCCCAGGGTTGGGTACTAGAAACGCGGACAACGGGCTATGCATTAGGCGTAAATGATGCTGGCCGTCTGTCTCATCGTTATTGGGGCGTGCGCCTTCCCTATCTTGAGGATTATCCATTGGCAGCAAATCCTGCTGGCTGGGCTTCCTTTAATGGACCAACTCACCTGACTCCAGAGGAATATCCGGCCTATGGTGGCATCAGCTATATCGACCCCTGCTTGAAAGTGACGTTTGCGGATGGCGTACGCGACCTGGTATTGCAGATAGACCCCGCGCAGCAGGCCAGTTTTTCTCAAACAGAATTGACGATCCATCTCTGCGATACATATTATCCCCTGCTTGTGACATTGCATTATCGTGTTCATGCTGAGTATGACCTGATTGAACGGTGGGTCACTCTGCATAATCTGAGCGAACAGAATATTACCGTTGAACGTGTGCTTTCTGCCCAGTGGCATCTGCCGGGGCATGAAAAGTATCATCTCACCCATGTCAATGGGCGCTGGCTCGATGAGTTTCACCTGCTTCGTGAGCCGCTTGTACAAGGCATCAAAGTATTGGAGAGCCGGCGTTTAACCACCAGCCATCATCATAATCCCTGGTTCACACTTGATCGCAATACTGCTGACGAGCAGCGTGGTGAGGTCTGGTTCGGCGTCCTGGCCTGGAGCGGCAACTGGCGTATCTCGGCTGAAGTCACCGAATTTGCCTCCACACGTGTGAATATTGGCCTCAATGATTGGGATTTTGCCTGGAATCTTGCCGCAAAACAATCCTTCACAACTCCCAGTAGCTACGCAGGCTATACCGATGAAGGCTTCGGTGGTGCGAGCCGACGCCTGCACGATTTCGTACGCACGACTGTTGTTCCCAATCCTCATCTGACACATAAGGTGCTCTACAACTCATGGGAAGCGACCCTGTTTGACGTAAATGAACACGCGCAATTGGAACTGGCACGCCTTGCTGCTGAGATGGGTGTTGAGCTATTTGTGATGGATGATGGCTGGTTTCATGGTCGCACGCTTGATAATGCTGGACTGGGCGATTGGTGGCCCGATAAACAGAAATTTCCTCAGGGCCTGACCCCTCTTATTCAAGGCGTGAATGCGCTCGGCATGGATTTTGGTCTGTGGCTTGAGCCGGAGATGGTGAATCCTGATAGCGACCTCTATCGTGCTCATCCCGATTGGGTGCTTCATTTTCCCACGCGTGCACGAACCGAGGGACGCAACCAGCTTATTTTGAATATTGCTCGCCCTGATGTGCAGGATTATCTTATCAGCCTGATCGATCGTCTGCTTTCAGAACATACTATTACTTTTATTAAATGGGACATGAACCGCAATGTAAGTGAACCGGGTTGGCCGGAGGCTGAGGGAGAGCCGCGTGAGATCTGGGTTCGTTATGTGCAGGGACTATATCATATCTGGCATACGTTGCGTACTCGCCATCCCGGCGTGATTTGGCAAAGTTGTTCAGGTGGTGGTGGTCGTGCTGATTTTGGTATTCTGCGCGAGGCCGATCAGATCTGGGTGAGCGATAATACTGAGGCCACCGCTCGCCTCGCTATTCAGGAAGGTTTCTCACACATCTTTCCACCTTCCACAATGGAGGCATGGGTCACGGACGCATCCGAGCATCTCATCTCTCTGGAGTTCCGCTTCCATGTCAGTATGTGTGGAGTGCTGGGTATCGGTGGTCATCTGCTGCGGTGGAGCGAGCGGGAACGCGCTGAAGCGAAGCGCCTGATTGCTCAGTATAAAGAGATCCGTTCCACTATCCAATCTGGTGATCTCTATCGCCTGCGTTCGCCGCAGCACCATCCTTTCTCAGCCATTCAGTACGTCAGTAAAGATCGCTCGGAAGCTGTGCTTTTTGCCTTCCGTACCTATATTCCAGATCCAGTAGAATTACCCCCGCTCTACCTGTGTGGCCTCGACCCTGATGCACGTTATCGCATTGATGGCGTCGATGATGTTCGCTCTGGGCAGGCCTGGATGCATGCCGGGTTGCGGGTAGGGTTGAACAATTTCCAGAGTTCTTTGCTACGTGTTTGGAGGGTGTAATATAGGTACCAGGACATAAAAATCGCATCGAGGTAGGGAAGCCATTTATAATTCCGTGCGGGACATAACACAGAGAATGCGAGATTGTGATGATCACACGGAATTATAAATGGCTTCCCT
>JACDAE010000628.1 GCA_013695595.1 Ktedonobacteraceae bacterium
GTCCATAACAGACCGGGCCGGGTTCCGCGCCCGCCGACTCTGGCCCTACTTTGAGCAATCCTAATGGGTCTATATGCGCAATCGAGCCACCACCTGCGCCAATCTCAATCATCTCGATCACGGGCACCTTGACTGGTAACCCAGATCCTTTTTTGAAACGATAGCGGCGGTCAACCTCAAAATCGAGCGCCGTAAGGGGTTGGCCCTGATCGATGACGCAGAATTTGGCCGTGGTGCCGCCCATGTCGAACGAGAGCAGATCCGCGTAACCACATGCCGCACCGTAGCTCGCCGCTGCCAATGCGCCCGCCGCTGGTCCCGATTCGAGTAGACGGATGGGAAAGCGGATCGCTGTATCTACCGTTACAATGCCACCGCTGGAGATCATCAGAAAGAGGCTGCCATTGAAGCCGAGTTGAGCCAGGCGTGCCTCTAATTTATGGAGATAGCGTTCGACAAGATCTTGCACATAGACATTTGTGATCGTCGTAGAGGTGCGTTCAAATTCGCGTATTTCGGGCACGACCTCCGACGAGATGGAGATGCGTGTGTCGGGTGCGACGCGTTGAACCGCTGCACGCGCTTCGCGTTCGGCGGCACCATTGGCGAAACTATTGAGGAAGGCAATCGCAAGCGCCTCGATTTTCTGTGCGGCCAGTTCGCGTGCAAGCTGCTCAACGAATGCCACATCGAGTTCCTGTAACGTCGTACCATCGGCCAGGGTGCGTTGTGGGACATCGAAGCGCAGGTGGCGCGGGACCAGTGGCTGTGGCATTTCCAGCATAAGATCATAGAGTTCGTAACGGTTCTCACGCCCGATCTCAATGGAGTCACGGAAGCCGTGTGTTGCCAGCAGAGCCGTACGTGATCCCTTACGCTCGATGATGGCATTCGTCACCAGCGTTGTGCCGTGGATGAGTTGCTGTACATCCGTGGTAGCAATTTGCTCGCGTACAAGGACCTCACGTAAGAGCGTCTCAATTGCCAGAGAAGGATCCTGCGGAGTTGTCAGCGTTTTGCCAACTGCAAAGCTACCCGTTGCGTCGTTGAAGACCACCAGATCGGTGAAGGTGCCGCCAATATCCGCTCCTATCCTATACGTGTGGGAGGGAGCAGGCATTATTCAACCTCCAATTTGGGGAAGCGGCTCAATGGGAAGATATCGATCTGCGGCGGTCGTTGTTGAGCCAGGAGGCCACCGTCAATGGCGAAGATATGCCCGGTGATGTATGCGGCATCTTCGGAGGCCAGGAAAGCAGCCGGTCCAGCCATGTCCTCAGGTTCGCCGACACGTCCAAGGGGGATTGCCAGACCACGTTCGCGCTTCGTTGCGGGGTCCATGCCTTGCGTATCGATCGAACCCGGTACGAGGGCATTGACGCGTATCCCATAGGGGGCGAGATCCAGTGCCATCGCCCTGGTCAGGGATTCGATGCCGCCCTTGGATGCATCATAGGCCGCCATGCCGCGATGGGAGTGGGATGCGCCCCCACTGGACATACTGATGATAATGCCCTGATGACGACGCGCCATGATATGGGCGGCCCGTAACGAGCAGAGGAAGGTGCCTTTGAGGTTGACATCAAGCACGCGATCCCACCAGGCTTCGTCGGCCTCAAGAAAGTGGCGCTCAGAATTGATTAGACCAGCATTATTGACAAGAACGTCAACCGTTTTGAAGCGTTCGAGGACGTTATCAAATAAGGAGTCGACCTGTGCTTTGTCCGCGACATCCGCAACGATGGGAACGGCCAGGCCGCCCTGATCCGTAATGATCTTGACAGTAGCTTCCGCGCCTTGCAGGCTGATATCATTGACGATAACCTGTGCGCCCTCTTGCCCGAAGCGGACGGCGATGGCACGACCAATGCCGTTGGCAGCTCCGGTCACAATGACGATTTTGTTGGTAAAGCGTTGTTGTATCATCTATATTCCCTTTCCCGAAATTGTTACCTCTGAACGTGATGTTGATAAATCACGGACGCGATGCATGACACCCCACGGAATAATAAATGGCTTCCCTACCAGATTGGTACCTGGCCCACGATCTTGGGTATCCAGATTTAATTTTTAAACAGCATAAATCGGGTTCCTGCACCATTTTGCATATTTTATGACGTGTTTGTGGCGTTTAACACGGCCTTACGAGACGCCATTTTCTTTCATTATACCCATTTTCGTTGTGGGAGGTCATGTTGTTGATTGTTGCAGGGGGCGAGTTGATCCTGTCTGGGAGAGTGGCAGGGTAAAGTGAAACGTCGAGCCTTGCCCAGGTATGCTCTCGACCCAGATCAGGCCGGAATGCATCTCGATAATCTGGCGGACGATAGAGAGGCCGAGGCCAGTTCCGGTGATGTAGCGACTCCTTTCCGCTTCAACGCGATAGTAGGGAGTAAAAATCTGCTCCATGGCATAGGAAGGGATGCCGATGCCTTGATCCTGTATAGACACATGGGCCAGATTGTTTTCAGCCTGGCTACGCACGAAAATCTCACCGCCTGCTGGCGAATATTTGATGGCGTTCCCAACCAGATTCGTGATGACCTGAACCAGCCTGTCATGGTCTGCGGAGAGTGAGGGGAGCGTTTCGTCGAGTTGCAGATGGAAGGAATGATGAGGTGTGAGGGCAGAGATAGAGTTGACGAGGTGCGATAGGAGCGTATTGAGATTAATCAGCGTCTGTTGAAGTTGCATCTGACCCGAACTCAAGCGTTCCAGGTCAAGCATCTCGCTGATCATCTCATTGAGGAGCAAGGCGTTACTATTAATATCAGTGGCGTATTCTTTCACCTCTTCATAACTAAATTCTTCTTCGCAAATAAGCTCACTGAAGCCCTGGATGCTTGTCAGTGTGGTGCGAAATTCGTGGCTGACCACGGAGACAAAATTGCTCTGAATCTTATTAATTCTAGATAACTGCTCGTTTGCCTGTTGTAGAGAGAAGAGGGCACGTGAACGTTCGGCCTCAGCCTGTTCGCGCTCGATAACCAGAGAGACCAGTTTGGTCATTGTTTTGATGACGGAGAGTTCCTCTTCGGTGTAGATATGTTCCTCGCGCCCATAGTCCGCGCAGAGGATACCGACCAGTTGCTGATTGACACAGATTGGTGCGACCAGCATAAAATGTACATTGGAAGAACTGGGGAGTTTCTGCTGTGAGGAGCGTACCATGTCAACCAGAAGAACTTCTTTCGCGTGGAGGAGTTTGACTAGATTATGATCAACCACAATATCGAGCAGAGAAAGTTTCTCTACCTTCGCAAACCAGTCCGTTTCTTCTTCGGGAGATAATCCAACGATAGCCACTGGATTCAGGCGTTCGGTTTCTGGATCGATAGCAACAATACAAGCACGGTAACAGTCCAGAATAGTATGTGTGATATCGATAATATGTTGCCCGATCATGCTGGCGATAAACGTTTCACCTGCTATATCGTCTCCATGAGAGAGGCGTCTAGGAATATGCATGAGGGCTTCGGCCATTGCCAGAAGAGCATCAATAGCCTCACGAGAGCGCTTCTCGATCAGAAATTGCGCTTCCTGTATATGATATTCTGCAGACCTGAGAGATTCATGAACGGGAGAGTTTTTATTTAACCCGCCAGTATTGAGTGGACGCGTCTTTTGCTTATATTCAGGAAACATAGTGCACCTCCATAGAGAACCGTTACTCCTAGTATACGTGAGGGGTAAAAACGCAGGCTGCATCGGTGTGTCGGCCTGAAACGTTATAGAGGGGTAATGTGGTGCCGTGAATTGTCGGCCTCACGTTGATAGTATCTAAAAGAGTTCTATTGTATAGAAGAGAAGGTGTGTAACCGTATGGCAGCAGAGAAATCTCCAAAGGGCTTCAAGCCTCTTATCAATAGCGAGCGGACCTTGCCCACTAGCGCACGACAGGTTGGCCCGGTAGATCCTCAGGAACGTATAGAAGTCAGTGTGTACCTGAGGTCACCTAACCCCAGCGATCCAGCCGGTGATAGCCAGTACCATGCGCAGCAGCCAGGGCAGAGAATGAGCAGGGAGGAGTATCTCGCCGATTACGGTGCCGATTATGATGATGTGGCAAAGGTTGCAGCGTTTGCGCAGCGACAGGGCCTGACGGTTGTGCAGACGGATATCGCTACGCGCAGGGTTGTGCTTGCAGGGACGACCCAGGCGATGATGGCGGCGTTCGCAACCGATCTCCAGCGCTATGAATATCAGGGCATCACATTCCGGGGACGCAGTGGCTACCTGCATGTCCCTGAAGAGCTTGACCAGATCGTGGTAGGCGTGTTTGGCCTGGATGATCGACCTCAGACGCATGCACATGTACGTTACTATAATCCTGCAGCTATTCGCCCAGCGGCCAATGCAAACGCAGTATCCTATACGCCACCGCAACTTGCGCAGCTCTACGATTTTCCCACCGGTGTCGATGGAACAGGTCAGTGTGTGGCGTTGATCGAGTTGGGAGGTGGCTACAAGGATCAGGACCTCGCGACGTACTTTAATCAGTTAGGGATAAAGACGCCACAAGTTGTCAGCGTATCGGTCGATAGTGGGCAGAATACGCCAGTCGGCGATCCAAATAGTGCCGATGGAGAGGTTGCCCTTGATATCGATGTGGTTGGGGGTATTGCACCGGGTGCCCGTATCGCTGTATACTTCGCGCCAAATACTGATCGTGGTTTTCTCGATGCAATCACACAGGCAGTCCACGACACAACGAATAAGCCCTCTGTGATCTCGATCAGTTGGGGTGGGCCTGAGTCTAGCTGGACGGCCCAGGCGATGCAGACCATGGATCAGGCATTTCAGGCGGCAGCAGCTTTAGGGATTACTGTTTGTTGTGCATCGGGCGATAATGGTTCAAGCGATGGTGTGAGCGATCAGAAAGCTCATGTGGACTTTCCTTCATCCAGTCCGTATGCGTTGGGATGTGGTGGTACAACCCTGACCGCAACCGGTGGCAAGGTTACCGCTGAAACTGTATGGAACGAAGCTTCAGCCAACGGAGGCGCGACTGGAGGTGGCATCAGTGATCAGTTTGGGCTTCCGACATGGCAGGTGGGTGCGAATATTCCTCCCTCGGCCAACGGTCAGCATATTGGCAGAGGCGTTCCTGATGTTGCGGGCGATGCAGATCCTCAGACGGGATACCAGGTCTACGTTGATGGGCAGAGCATACCGATTGGTGGTACTAGCGCGGTAGCACCATTATGGGCGGGTTTGCTTGCTCTGGTAAATCAGAAACGTGGGAAAGCCGTCGGGTACTTGAATCCGTTTCTCTATCAGAATTATCAGCAACTCGCGAGCAACCAGGCGTTGCGAGATATTGTCGCGGGAGAAAATGGCGCGTATAAAGCCGGTCCAGCCTGGGATGCCTGTACAGGGCTTGGCACTCCCGATGGGTCTTTGCTGCTGACGGGACTTGCGACGGAATAATACCTGGAACCCATGTAAAACGTAGGGACCATATTTATAGCGTCTAACAATTCATTAAATTTTTAATCAATGTTTGCAAGACAATAAATTGTTAGACGCTATAAATATGGTCCCTGCGATATTATCGACAATTGCGGCATTTGTGGTATACATGCCACCCATTTTGTGTTAAGCTAAAAGCTCATAGCATCTAAAAAGAGGGACATTCATAGGCCGTTTAGTAGCCGATCGTTCCCATTATGGGAAAAAAGATGAAATTTTTGCAATTATATGGTACTTTAGAATATCAATGAATACAGTATCGTTGATACGTGTGTACAATTGGGCATGGTGTAACTCTATTTCAAGACAAGCGAGAGCAACGGGTACCCTGAATGCTATTTAGGTGCACGAAGGAGAGCGGTGGATGAATGGTAAAATTACCTACCATCAGCAAGTAAGTTACTGTGGGAAGACGCGCTGTAAGAAGTGTCGCGAGGGGATAGGACACGGGCCGTATTGGTATGCCTACAAGACGACGAACGGTCGTACCACTCGTACCTATATTGGGAAAGATCTTCCACCGGACGCACAGGACGCCCATGAGGCGCATGTTCCTCCGGTTAAAGCGAGTTTTACCAATTCTGCCTTGAATCTCAATACAGTAGTGTTGCGCATTTCTGTCCTGGGTCAATTTCGTCTGGAACGCCGCACGACAAATCTCCAATGGCAGCCCGTAACTGATGCTGCGTGGCAGGAGCAGCATGTGATCCGTGCTCTCCTGGCACTCTTTATTTGTACCCCTGAACGCAAGATCAGTCGCACGCGTGCCATGACGATTCTGTGGTCGCGTACTGACCAGGAGACGGCCAGCGTCAACCTCAACAAACTGATCTCGCGCCTGCGTCTTATCCTTGAACCCACGCGCCGTCGTTCCACTAACCATGCAGACACTCAGCTATTGCGCGTTGAAGGCGATGAACTGATCCTCGCCAACCAGAGCCGCATCTGGGTAGATGCCGATGCGTTCACCGAACTGCTCAGTGCCGCACGCTCATTGATTGATATCAACGCAGGGACCGATGTCGATTTTGGACTGTCCTTAGCGCCGCTTGCCATTGAGAAGGATGAGCTGCAAGTCCAGCTTTCCGCGTTGCCATCTGATCCTCTCTCAACCACGCCGCAAAGTAGAGAGCAGGCGCGTGAGCGCCTATTGCGTGAGGCCGCAGCTCTGTATGGTGGCGATTTCTGGCCTGAGGAGCGCCAGATCGATTGGGTCAGTAGTTATCGCCAGTCTCTGAAGCGTGATTGGCTCGGCCTGATGCTTGATCTGTCCGATCTCTACATGTGGCAGGGCGCGACCTCCAATGCGATTTCTACCCTGGATCGCCTGCTTGCAAATGATCCCGCGAATGAAGCTGGTGTGCAGCGGCTTATCGTTGTGCTGGCGAAGTTGAATCGACGCGGTGAAGCGTTACGTGCCTATCATCGCCTCAGTGATGTATTGCAGCGTGAGTATAAGGCGGTTCCTCTGGAAGAGACGCAGATGCTCTATGAGACGATTCGTCTTGGTGGCAACCTGCCAGACTCATATAGCTATCAA
>JACDAE010000643.1 GCA_013695595.1 Ktedonobacteraceae bacterium
TCGTTAAACTGGTAACGGTGAAACGAAACGCCATCGAGCAAATGATAAGGAAGCGTTGGGTGTAACTTCTCATAGTTGCTCACCCCTTTGAGGAAATCATCCATCCATAAATGACCACCGGCATCCACTGGACCTGCTCCCACACCTGTAAACTGGCTCAGCTCCGGACCAAACACCTTGATGGTTGGATCGTTCTGGTGCATTGCTATCGAAAATTGAATAAACGCATCAACATATTCAGCAACGGTATACTTCTTTTGAGTTATCGGATTAATAAGAAGGTCGGGCTCATTGCCAACCGTCCAGAATGAAACGCGATGGAAGGGATCACTGGCATGCGTTCCTGTGCGCTGATCGCTCTTCGGGTTATTCATGTAGTCTACCCAACGTCCAGCCAGATTGGCACGTGTGTTCACATCGGCTGTAACACCATGCGGCTGCGGGTCGCCCACCTGGTTCAGGATTGGCCCTGAGAGGTGAGCCTGCATCATCCCTTGCGCATGTGTATCAATCAGTAACTGGCTAAATTTGCTCATCTGGTCGAGTGAGAGCATATGCGTTTCACCCCAGTCACCGCCGGGGAAACGTAACAGTTGCATATGCATACTTTGCATATCACTACTGATCAGCGAAGTATAGGGCATAAAGCCAGAGAACGGCTTATCAAGCGAACTTGTACGATTCGCCGGAAAGACATTAGCACCTATCAAATAAGGGCTGATAGGAAAGCTCTGACGTAGATCTACCTGTGCTGTCTGCTGATTGCCAACCTGTACTTGCAGAATATCATCAGCCCCACTGGCGACGGTGCTGGCGCGTACAGCAGTAAAAATAAGTATAATAAGAAGAACTATACTAACAAAAGCGAGAATAGGTCTATGTCGGTTTGGCTTTGGAGTCGGCCTTGTTGATAAATCTTTCCATTGCTGAGCCGCTGCTGTTTGAGCTGGTTGTCCTTCTCTCATCTGTATAGGTCCAGCGGAACCATTGTGGCTAGCTGCATGATAAAATGCCATTCTAAAAATCTTTCTCTATTATAATCGTTTTTTACCTCATGGCTCGATCGCCACTTGTAAATTGGGAAACGCTACCAATTAAATTTACTATAAAGAAACATCTAAATATTGGAACGAGTAGCCTTCAATATTGACACAGCAAGCAATATACATGGGACATTTGTCTCTTCCTTCCATAAAACATACATGACAATGTAGGGCTCCCAATTGAGAGAGTGAGCCAATACATTGAGATGTATCCCCTCCAACATCGGACTCTCGACCCATCTTTATTAACTCATGCAAAATCGTTGACGCCGTCTAATGAGTTCGGATGGGCCTGCTGAATAGACAATCCTCTAAGAATAAACTACACAAAACCGGGTCGTATAGCGATTATGAGGCAGTGGAATAGTACTAATAGCTTAATGATCCGTGGTTTGTACGCGGCATTTCTGAGCTTATTTATGGTTGTCTGCTGTAAAGGATAAGATGAAGAGGCGAGCAGCGCAATGGATAACCGTATCAATATGTGGGGCCGATGGTATCATTTTTCTCGACGAAAGAAAACGCGTAAATGCTCTTTAAAAAATTGATGTAGGTATCCAGATTTATTCGTTACAGAGCCTATACATCTCTAACCCTTTATGCTTCTTCCGAACTTATTTTCCGGACAACCGCGCCAGTACAGGAGCAAAATTCTCCATTTGTCCAGCCGAGATCTGCAGGTAGGAAAAGCCGTAGCGCTCACGTTGCTCAAGGAGATGAGCAACCGCCTGTTCAGTACTCATAGGTCTCTTTAATGTAGGCCAGCCACCAGTCTCCTGCACAGGAGTTGCGCTATCGGTGATTTCCAGGTCGAAGATTGTTTGACTCAGCTCCAGATCGGCGAAGCGTGGCCCCGCGGCCTCTTTAATCCAGGCGATCTTCTGTTCCAGAGGAGTGTCCGTCGGATCAGGCCCATTTGCGCCAATTTTCGATCCTATGGCAATGATATCTGCTTCTCTGGCAGCCAGTTTAAGCATACGCTCACCCGCGCCTGCCACAAGAATGGGCATGTGCGGTAGTTGAACCGGCCTGATATGTCCCTTCAACCCCGTAATTGTATAGTACTTGCCACTGAAGTTGACCGTTTCTACAGCATGATCTAATTGGCGTTTCACAACGAGAGATGAGAGAAAGGATTCTTGCTTTGCGTGAGCTTATACGTAAAGCAAGCTAGTAAAGCAGCCAGAGATAGAATATATATTCTGTCTCTGGCTATTCCTGTTTTGTTTGTAGTTTAACACAGGAGGAAAGCAATGATTGACCAGGAACTAGAGGATTACAGAGGCTCTATAATCTACATGCAAGAGCATGGGCACAAGATGGTGACGATGATCGTTAACATTGCGCCCGACGAGCAAAGCACCGTGACAAGCCATGCTTACAATCTACCATTTAAAGAAGAGGTAGAGCATTTACAAGGGGTTGACCTGTATCACTTTGCCGTCACGGATGGAACACAGATACAGCTTACTATTGAGACACCAGTAGGCAGCAAGGAAGCATGGTATACGGTACACCCCGATACCATTGTAGCAGAATGTTCTCCAATCGAGATGGACATTGTACGCTCAGATGAGAGCGTACCCTTTGAGTATGCTTACACTCAGGAAGCCCTCAGCGAAGCATTGACCTATTATAGCGACCTCATACCCGACTGGTAATTATTAGAGCTAGTATCTAGATAGTGTGCATACTACAATTTATACGCATGTTCTAGTGCTGGCTTTTTTGCGCAGCCCCGCCCTCGCGCCTTCTACTCCCTACACGCACGCGCTTTTCATCTCATCTATAATCTACCATCTGATACGATCATTTCAGCAATGCCCAGCAGCCAACTATATCAACAATTTCACCGCGAAAATTTGTACTAAATAATTGTAACCATGTCATCACTAGTTCGTAATATATACGTGCCTCTAGCAAACAGCTATACGCGTTTCTACTCAAAAAGGGAGAAGATAGACATGCCCGACAACTACGAACACTACAAAGCGTTCATGTCCAATAAAGAGCTACAGGCGTTCCTTGAAGCACCTGAAACACTCTCTCTTCAGGATGCCCTTATTGTCGCTATGACACAACCACAACCAAACGGGCAATTATCAGGACTCAGTTTTACCTACCCTGATGCACCCTATAAACCGCTCACAATGCTCTGGCTTGACATCTCAAAACGGCCTGAATTCCGCGATCTTGCCCGTGTCCATGCGACCGAAGGCCCAGGGAAAAATACATTGACATGGACCTATATCAACCAGGGTCGCCTTGATTGTTACTTTGTCCTTCATGTTGTCATGCGTACACCCGTTCGTACCTCTTTTCGTATCCCCATCTTTGTACGTGAGTGGTCTAAAATTCTTGACACGGTTTCTCAAACAGGTGCCATTTCCTTGCTTGCTGGACCCCCTGTCAAGTGGCGTGACCTCATAACAACACTCGACCCTGTAGCGCTAGAAGAAACGATTTATACCCAATCAGGTGGAGGTATCACCTTGACCTTTGACGATGAGATGAAACGCGAACTACGCGACCACTACGAGCAGCATATAAAAGCGATCATCCACCTGTTAGAACGTGGGTAACCCTATTCCCACAAGAACCAATACATAGCAGATATATAGGGGTATACATATTTTGTATGTATACCCTACGAAGCGGCTTGATAAGCCACAGCAGAAAAAAGAAGGGAGTTCTACAACACTGTTATGATAGCGAAAGGGAGCGGATATGTACGCGGGAATCGCCAAGCTGCAAGTGCACGGCTGAGTTCCCATTTTAAGTACGTGGAACACAGATCCAAAGAGCTATCCCTTGAAACCCGCGATGATCGACGCATCTTTGATAAAGACAATGATGTTGTCAATCGTCGTGATGCCGTCAATGATGTCATGGAACATACCTCGACCAGCGTCAATTATCACAAAATTGTGCTTTCACCCAGTAAAGAGGAAGCAGTACACGACTGGCGAGAATGGACACGCCAGGTCATGAACGATTTAGAAAAAGTGCAGGGAAAAGAATTACATTGGTACGCCGTACACCACCAGAACACGGAGAACCCACACGTCCATGTCGTCGTTGCTGGTTACAACCAGGAAACGGGCCGCGAAGAACCAGTCAAGCTCTACACGAAAGATTATGACCTGCTACGCGAATCTGGACGAGAGCATAGTGAGTACAGCTTTCAAAAGCTACTCGAAAAAGAATTTCAAGACCTTGATAGCACAGATCGTACCATAGATCGTGAAGCGGAAACACCACCATCGGAGCGCGAACCCCTTAGCCCTTTTTTGGAGGATTTTGACCGATGAAACTCCTAACCCGTAAGCGCCTCTCCTACCTTGTTGGTGTGCTCATCATGCTATGGGCAGCCATCGAGATCAAAACGCAGTTTCTTCCTCTGCTCAAGAATCCTTTAGGCGTCCAGCCATTAAGTGGAAACGCGCTCTTGATAACATTTGCACCTCTCGCCATGTTGCTTTTGCTTTTTTTCGTCCTGACATACCCAGGCAAGCAGACCACAACCGCACATGGTTCCGCGCACTTTGCTACAAATGAAGAACTCAAATCCTATGGAACCCTGGCAACCACCATACACAAAGAACAAAAAACTGTCAGTCATGCCTTGACCGTCGGGACACCCCCACCCTCAAAAATGCATCTTGGCAGGTATCACAAGAAGCTCATTGCCCTGGATGAACAGATGCAGGAATCCCATGTCTTCTTACTTGCCCCTACAGGCGTGGGTAAAACATCTCGTATCATCATTCCCGCCTTGCTCCGTGAGTACGGGAACCGTAGCCTCTTCATCAATGATACCAAAGGCGAATTAGTCGAAATGACCATCGGCCATCTTGCTCAGTACCATCAATGTTTTGTCTTTGCACCCACCGACCCACGCACCAGCCACCACTATAACCCACTCGTCCATGTCCATGATATGAACGACGCCGAAGCCCTGGCAAATTGTCTCATTGATAATACGGGCAAGAGCCGTGAGGAATTTTGGAATTCCGCCCCCAAACTGCTTGTCGCCTCTACCGTTTTGCATTTACGCTCCACAGAACCAAACGCCCCATTTAGCCGCCTGATTGATATTCTCTGTAGCACGAAACTAGAGGATATGGAAGCCCTGTTTCGCCGTAGCTCGTCGCCCCTGGTCAAAAAAGTGGCAACCGCCTTTTTCGGGCATTTACAAAAAAATGATCGACTCGCAGGCAGCATTATGGTTGAGATGATCACCCGCTTTTTCCGTTTCAATAATCCCGATGTGCAAGAAGTCACCAGTTCCAACGATCTCAATTTTACCCGCATGGTCGACACCCCAACCGCATTGTTTCTTTCCATTCCCGAAGACGAAGCTGAGCGTCTGGAACCCCTTTCCGCGTGTTTCATTATGCAAATGATGAGTTCCATGGTCAAACGAGCAACCACTAGCCCTGGCCGACGCCTTCCCCGTGATTTTGTCTTTTACCTCGACGAATTTTGCAATGCCGGAGTCATCCCAAAATTTACCCGCTACATTAGCACCGTACGCAGCCGTGGCATTGCGTTTGTTCTCGCAGTACAGGATTTTGGGCAATTGCGCAATACCTACGGCGAGAATGGCCGGGAAACCATCCTTGCCAACTGTACCACCCAAATTGTCTTTCCAGGGTGCGGATTACAGGAAACTCGTTACTACAGTGAGAAACTCGGCAAAACGACCGTACAGACCGTAAGTCAAAGTGAACGTGGCAGTTCGGAATGGCTTTCTGACTCGACACGAACGTATACCCAGGGAGAGACGCACCGCGATTTATTAACCACCGATGAATTACGGACCATGCAGGATGGAACATTGCTGGTATTTATCAGTAAATATCATCCCTTGCTTGTGCAGAACACCCCCTATTATCAAGACCCTGAATTGCTGGCACAGGTACGCATCCCCTATACGCCGCCTGCTTCACGCGTCATTGTGACGCCCGTCCCATCGGAACCACCCCCGCCTATCATCGGCTTACCAGCGCCCAAAACAGCAACGGGAACAACGCCAAAGCCACCACCAACGAGACCAACACCGAAGACGCCGCCACCCAATACCCAGAATGACACATCATTCTTTTCACCAGAATAGAGCAAGGAGAAGCACACAATGGGCTATCATAAACATCCCGAACGGACATTCTCTATAAATGTATTCGATTTAAAAAACCTACGTTCCTATTCTCTACGTGTAGACAGACGCGAGGATACCCTCTTTCTCAATGGTTCGCCGATCTTATTTCTACGCCTGCACAAAGACAAAACGGTCGAAGTACATACCGCTTCGATGAACACAATGGAAGAGGGTTACCTCTTCAATGGCTCCGAGATCTGGCGTATGCTGCACGATGACGAAGAACCAGATCAGGAATATACTGGATACTTGGAGGCACAACTTCTTGGCATCAAATTGCTTGCCAACCACCAAAATTTCGAGTGGACACAGCAGCAAACCACAGGAAGAGATATTGGCGAAGAGGAAGCAGAACCGTAACATGGAACGACCCGTACAGGGTATCATTACAATGGAACGGGACAGGATACCCACCGCGAAGCGCCCGACCTGCACAGCAAAAAACCAACGTCGGATCAACTCACAGCGTTTCAACACCATGCAAGCGTGCAGGTAGTGCAAGATAAAGGGAGCCGAAACATACATAATTCCTATGTACGGCTCTTGTCGTCCCGCTTGACAAGGGAGACAACAAACTAGATGATATATGTAAGGATTTTTGAGATACATACCTAATATGTAGTGGTATATTTCCTGTAGAAAGAGAAAAACATGGCGGACGAGCAATCTGTCCAGTTGAATGTATGGATACCAAAAGACTTAAAAGACTATGTAGCAGACCGAGCCAAACGCGACAATAAGCCAGGAATGAATGTTCTGATTGCAGACTTGATACGTCAGGAACGAGCGCGAGAACAAGGCGAAGTGATTGAACAGCAATCCTTACCCGTGCTGCAAGAAATGATGCGACAAGAAATTCGACAAGCGTTAGCTGAGCATCGCCGCGATGTACGCGATGATCGCGCACTGGAACAGGAGGAACAACGCGACTATCTCCGCAAGGGATTCGACCGTCTAGCCGCCTTGACGGTTCACGCTATTCGTAATGCTGGTATTGGTCGTAGACTTGCCTATGCCATCCTCGCAAAAGCCTATGGCCCGTCATTTGCCCAATCGGCCTTTGAGGATGCAAAATTGAAAACACAACGTGAGTTAGTCCCGAAGGCAAAACAAGATGAGGAGTAATTTGAAGATGGAGAAAGCAAACAATGAATAGTGAGCAGGCACCAGAGTTCACAGATATTGAGGAATTAGCAGAGATTCCTTTATCTGAACTGGTAGAACCGCAGGATTTAGAATTGCCAGCGATCGAACCGCAGGATTTAGAAGTACCCCAGGATTACGTACAAGACCTGATGGAAAGGGGAGTTCTCACCGAAGAGATGATGCCTACCATTGATATTGATAGTACGCTCTTAGAAGGTGCAGAGCTGGAACAAACGCCTTTTAACGAACTATCAGTAGAAATAAATGAGCCTCTCAACGAGAGAGATGTCGATTTTGGACGATAGTTTGTAAAGAACATGATCGATGAGAGTTGCAGAGCATATACAAAGCCCACTAGGGAAATACCCAATGGGCTTTTTTCTTAATGTCGGGAATCTGGAACGAGAAAAGAAATATAACTTGTTAGACACAAAAAGCTTGATATATTTTTCATAATCTAATTACCTAATTTTACTAGTTTCCGTCTGTTTCCCTACCTTTGATAAATTCCTCAAGATCATCGGGACGAATCCTGTACTCAGGACGGAGGCGACCACCTATATTTACCGCTTTTAGCTCACCTTTTTGAATCCAAGCTCGAACGGTTCTTTCATCAACACTCATTCTATCTGCTACTTGCTTGACAGTGAGCATTTTTTCTTGCGATTGTGACATTAAATAAACTCCCTAGCCAGTATTTAGGGCCATTATAG
>JACDAE010000658.1 GCA_013695595.1 Ktedonobacteraceae bacterium
CTCCAAGACCTTCACCCGTGTCGCCATGGAAGTATTCATAGAACAGCGGATAATCGCGCCAGTGGGGATCATTCTGGAAGGTCTCGTTGGTGCCGAAGACGGGTCGGTGCCCATCTGTGCCCCGTAGAAAGATACTTGTCAGGCGGGACGAGAGTTGCGTGGCGACTTGTTCAAGGGTGAGATTCTGTCCAGAGCCGGTTGGACATTCTATCAGAAAGCCGTCACCGTAATAGTAGTGAAACTTCTGTAAGGTTTCGATCAACAGAAAATTGAGCGGAAACCAGACTGGCCCACGCCAGTTAGAATTGCCGCCGAACAGTCCGCTACTTGAGACGCCCGGTTCATAGTGCACACTGTATTCTGTGCCTGCCATCTCATAGATATATGGGTGCTCAGCATGGTATTTGCTGGTGGAGCGGATGCCATGATCGCTCAAAAACTCGGCTGGATCAAGCATTCGGTTGAGCAAACGCTTCATGCGATGCCCACGCACCAGGGCGAGCTGGCGGCGCTCACCTGAGCCGGGCGCTTGAAAGTGTGAGATCAGACCTGAGAGGAGCGGGCGATGTTGCAAAAACCATTCCAGGCGAGCTTTAAATGCGGGCATCTTGTCCAATAGGTCCGGATCAATCGTTTCTACTGCTAGCAGAGGGATGAAGCCGACCAGCGAGCGTACCTTTAAAGGGACGTTGGAGCCATCTGGCATATGCAGTACGTCATAAAAGAACTCGTCCTCCTCATTCCATAGGGAGATACCTTCGTCGGCGATATTGTTGAGCGCTTCGGCAATATAAAGAAAGTGCTCGAAAAACTTGGTAGCCACGTCCTCGTATACTTGATTATCACGCGCCAGTTCAAGGGCAATCATCAGCATATTCAGGCAGAACATCCCCATCCAGGCGGTCCCATCTGATTGTTCAAGCATCTCACCGGAGGGTAGAGGAGTGTTGCGATCAAAGACCCCAATATTGTCGAGGCCCAGGAAGCCGCCCTGAAAAATGTTATGTCCTTCACTATCTTTACGGTTGACCCACCAGGTAAAATTGAGCAGCAGCTTGTGGAAAACGCGCTCTAGAAAATCTCGGTCAGCTTTACCTGTGATGCGCTTCTCAATCTTATAGACGCGCAGTGCTGCCCAGGCGTGGACAGGCGGATTGACATCGCTGAAGTTCCATTCGTAGGCAGGTAGCTGCCCATTGGGATGCATATACCACTCGCGTAGGAGCAGGATCAGTTGTTTCTTGGCGAAGTCCGCGTCGATGAGTGCCATTGTGACGCAGTGGAAGCCCAGGTCCCAGGCGGCATACCAGGGGTATTCCCAGTTATCGGGCATCAAGATCACTTCGTCGTTGTTGAGATGGTGCCATTCATGATTGCGCCCACTTTTACGGGTATCGGGTGGTGGAGGCCCAACGGGATCGCCGTTCAGCCACTGTTCTACATTATAATGATAAAATTGTTTATTCCACAGGAGACCCGCGAACGCCTGCCGTTGAACCAGGCGTGCATCCTCAGACATATTTTCCTCACCAAAGGCTGCATAGAAGCGATCGGCTTCAGCCTGGCGCGCCTTGAAGATATCCTCGACACCTGCAAAGGGAGCGTCAAGTTGCGTCGAGGAGAGGCGCAATAGAACGGTCTCAGTCGCTCCAGGCGCGATCAGCATAGAATAGTGGACCGACGCTTTGGTTCCGACGTTGGCGGGGTTGACGGTGCCTGTCGCCTTCTGCACGATGGCATTATTGATCCCATCTTTTACGAAGGGTGTTTTATTGGTTGTACCCCACAGATGTTGGAAATTGGTCTCATTTTCGGTAAAGAGGAGTTGTGGCTCTCTTCCCACTTGCTCGTAGGCCAGCCAGTATGTGCCCGTGCTTGCGTGATTGGCGTGTATAAACCCCTGTTTCGCAGTCGCAGGATCAGGCGGAGTACTCACAATGGCCTGTAGTTCTGGTCGTGAGCCGCCATTGCCCCAGGCCCAGGTATTGCGGTACCAGAGCGTGGGTAGCAGGTGAAGAGGAGCTGCGTCAGGACCGTGGTTTGTGGCACTGATGCGGATCACAATATCCTGGGGGTCTGCTTTAGCGTATTCGATCATCACATCAAAATAGCGATCGTCTGTGAAGATGCCTGTATCGATCAACTCGTACTCAGGCTGGCTGCGACCACGGAGGCGACTCTCCTCCACCAGATCTGCATAGGGGAAGGCGCGTTGTGGATATTTATAGAGTGCCTTCATATAAGAGTGCGTCGGGGTATTATCCAGGAAAAAATAATACTCTTTGACGTCTTCGCCGTGATTGCCTTCGGGGCCTGTGAGGCCAAAGAGGCGTTCTTTGAGGATCGGATCGGCTTCATTCCACAGAGCGAGAGCGAAGCAGAGTCGGCTTGTTTCGTCGCTGATGCCCAGCAGGCCATCTTCGCCCCAACGGTATGTGCGAGAGCGAGCGTGGTCATGTGGAAAAGCATCCCAGGCGTCGCCGTTGGGCGAGTAATCCTCGCGCACGGTGCCCCATTGACGTTCGGAGAGGTAAGGTCCCCAGTGGTACCAGGGTTGTTTGGTGGCGTGTGCCTGTGTCAGGCGTTCCTGTTCGGGGTTGGTAGCCTCACTATTGATCATGTCTGGTCACTTTCATACGAGCTTAAAAATAGGGTTACTGCAAAGGCACCCTTATCCATTGTATTGTAGATGTTTCTTCTCGATGGAGCAAATTCTTACCAATGAATGTGCATTCTGTCGACTTCCCTGGTTATCTCCTCTGTATTTTATTGCCTGCTAGGTTGCAGAAGATGAATCTATTTATCTACCGGCTTAAGGTATAAATAGCGGCTGACAATATTTTTTTAAATCATCATTTATATACGTCTAATAAGATAGTCTCTCTATTTCATATGACTATTGGCCATCTCTTGTTGTCTGGCCTGCAATTTAGCAAGCGACCGGACGAAACAAATCCCCATGTTAGAAGTGAGTTCGGCCTTCAAGAGATAACTGATCTATCAAACTCAAAGGACTATGCAATGGAAGCACTGGAAAAGTTGGCGAATGCTGTGGCAAGGTGTAAAGAACAGCGTGATCGTCGCTATCATCTTTTTTTAACACGCAGTTTAGCACAATATAGTACGAGGAGAAACTATAGGATTCTGGCCTCATTAATTCGTTATGAATATTTTTCGACGATTTTGACCGCAAGTAGCGATACAGGGTTAGAGGAAGAGCTTGATGAGCTGGGTCTACATTATGAAGTACTTATCGTCGGACAGCATGCAAGCGAACTGATCGTAGAGGCGCTTGATTCGGTAGAGGAAAATAGCATTTATATTGTGAAGCTTCCTGAACTTGAATTGTCAACTGGACAAACTATGTTATTTTCCGACCTTTCCCGTGCAGTTCAAAATAGCTTGCAAGTCTATTTCAATCGAAATATTGCTATTGTAGGATATATGGATCAGGAGGAGATTGGTCTATCTGCCCTGGCTGCGCATAAAGGTGGCGGTATTTATTATGTGCGAGAAGATGATCCACCTGTCACTGATATCGTTGTAAAATGTATTGAGGGACAGGGCAAACAACTGAGCGATTTTCTTATTACAGGTCACTATGGAAAATTTGAGGTGTTTTCCAATGGATTAGATGTACGCCTCCGTACACGACTTCAGAATAGAGCTATCCAGAGATCACCCTCTCCCCCTGAGCATCGCCTTGCCGTAAAAGAGCCTTCTCCCATGAAAAATCCCACCACACATTCTCCTTCATCTGTTGATGATGAAGATACGCTCCTGGAGCCGCGACCAACTATATTGTTAGAAAACCCTGAGGCTAAACGCACGACTATTTTTATTAGCTACAGCCATGAAGACGATATACATTTACAACGCTTGCATGTTCATCTGAAACCTCTAGAGCGCGATCTATCAGTAAATATAAATACATATAATAGCGATGGCTTACTAAATGTAAATGTGTGGAGCGATAAGAGAATTAAGCCAGGAGATAATTGGCGGAATAAAATCGGGCGGGCAATGGAAACAGCCAGGATTGCCATTCTATTGGTCAGCGCGGATTTTCTCGCTTCGGATTTTATAAGAAATACAGAATTGCCAGTTTTACTAAAACTGCATGCTCAAGAGGATGTCATTATCCTGCCTGTAATTGTAGGGGCCTGTGATTATGAACATACGAAACTTGCTGATATTCAGGCAGTAAATAAAGCTTCTGCCCCCCTCACAAGGGCCCCTTCTGATGCTAATGAAAAGGTATGGTCAGGTGTAGTTAGAGCTGTTAGAGAAAATTTAGCGAAAAAGCCTGCATAAAACCTCTCTTCACTCCTTCCTCCTTGTCACCCTCCGAGATTTCACAAAATAAAAAACGTTCATGACGCCTTCTTAAAAGCTTGGTTAAAGTTTCTATACTCAAAAGAGAAGGTGAATAAGTCATTACGGTTTATCGCAGGCGAGGGAATGAAATCTCATCAGAAATTCCTCCTCCAGGATCTCTATATTCTCTCCCAAATGATGGCAATAGTGCTAATAATAGTGCGGCGAATACAATCACGGTGTTGCCGCAACCAAATATTCACCTGATGGAGGAGAGATTCTGGTCACAAGCCAATTAGAAGGAGAGGATGTTCATATACAAATCCAGGATCATGGAATAGGGATGCCAGAGGATGGCCTGGTGCATCTGTTTACCCCTTTTTACCGTGTGGAAACCACTACGACGCGTTACATTCAGGGAACCGGTCTGGGGTTACCGATTGTCAAAGAGATTATGGAAATGCATCAAGGAGATGTGTGGGCTGAGAGTACATTGGGCCAGGGTTCTATGTTTCATATCCTATTTCCCCTTACCATTTCCAGCAGTGCATCTGAGGAATTGGTGCATAATGTTATTCATGGCGAGGCCCAACCAGCCTCGCCATGAATAAATGGAACCAGGTTTAACCCACTGTTATCCGATCGATGTCTGGCCCATACGCCGATGCGTTTGAGAACAGAAGCGTATTATTGCCTGCGTTCAGGCTCACTATGATCTTTAATACCTGTACTTTGTTCCAGTTGACATCGGCTGTGCCTGTGAAGATGAGGGGCGTTGCGGCACCTCCATTGACGCTGATGTTTGTGATACGGCCAGCATCGCCATCAACGAACGAGACGTTCAGCACATAGGAACCGGCTTTGCTGACATTGACGTTATTGAACTGAAGCGTTCCGCCCTTGCCGATATAACCCACATCTTTGCCACCAGAGCAATTCGAGCAGGTTGCAACTTTGGCTCCGCCTGCCAGAGCAGCAGCTTCAGCCTCGTAACTGGTGGTCGTTGTCGTAGTGACGGATGGCGTCACTCTAAGCAAGACTGACCCATAGGCGGGAACTGAGGTCGCGGTATAACTGCCATTGAATGAACCCAGGTTCGTATGTGTCCATAGGTTACGGACAGCAGCAGAGCCGCCAAAGCCTAATTGGCTCCAATTGACCTTGATTGAGGCGGTGGCGGTGCCCAGATTGAAGAGTCCCACGCTATAGCTGCCGTCGCCGTTCGGCTTCTCCCAGACCTGCAAATTATTGGCGTTTCCCACGCGCAGGGCCGGGATGCCCCCTTGATCAAGGGCCACCACCTCTGTATTTGTTAGTAGGGAGAGGCCATAACTATCCATCCGGCTCAGGTCATCTCCCAGGTACATCGGAGCTGATGCCATTGCCCAGAGCGACATGGTTGTCTGGCGCTGCGTGTTGGTGAGGCCATCCAGTGTGCCATCGGCCACATCCATGGCGTCCAGGTCATTAAAACCGCCATAGCCGCCATACTGTGCCCAGGAGGCTGCACTATTGAAGCGGCTGGAGACCGTTGCCCAGTTCACCAGTTGGCCGCGACAGCTATTGTAACATTCGACATCGCCCTGGGTGCGCCATGCGTGGGCATTCGTCTTCCAGGTGTTTGCGTTCGCGATATCCAGCGTATTGGAGAGATCAAAGTAGATTGAGCGACCACTCTGTTTGAGGGCGGTCGACCATGCCTGGATATCGGGAATGTCTGAGTCGCCAACGCCATCGATTTTGAGAAAATCGATACCCCAGGAAGCAAGTTGATCAGCCCAACCATTGATATACGCCTGTGCGCCGGGAGCGCTATAATTGATGGCGTACATCGCCTTGTTTCCGTAGTTATAGTTTATTTCGTATTTGCTGGTATCGGCGATCTGGCTCGCCTTATAGCTGGTGCCTTTGATGGTGATATTTTGCTTGACGGCCTCGACCGGGATGCCTGGAGTGACGTAGGAGCCAAATTTCAGGCCGAGACTATGAACATAACTGGCTACGGCAGCAATTCCATTGGGGAACTTGCTGGCATCAATGTACCAATAGCCGTCAGCATCCACGGTTGTGGTGGGGTTCAGGTAGTACCAATCGTCCATCAATACATAATTGTAGCCATACGCTTTGAGAGAGGCTGCTTGAATTTTGGCCTGAGCCTCAATATTAGCGGCGGTCGGATTTTTGCCAATGTAGCTCCAGGTGCTCCACCCCATGAATGGAGTTTTGGCAATACCATTATTTTCGGCTGGTAGAGCCGGGCTGGCGTGTGCAATGTGTGTTGGTGTGTGCAGGTTGCTCACTCCCATGAGAGAGACAACCGTGAGAAAGATAAAGAGGAGGGTCAACCTTTTTTTGAGCAGCATTCCTTGCCTGCCTTTCATACTTTCGTTCATCAGCGAATGAGAAGTTTGTATTTCCGTGTGTTGGCACCAGATGTGATGATCTCTAAAGCAAGACTATCATAGGCATGTGTATATTGTCAAGTGAGTTTACAAATTCTCAGGGCTATTTAATTCTCTCTTTCCTTCCGGATATGGCTCGCAAGCGAGCCGAAAAGGGTTGATAGTGTGCGTGTTTTGCGGGCAGGGCCCGCAAAACACGC
>JACDAE010000445.1 GCA_013695595.1 Ktedonobacteraceae bacterium
CGATGCTGCATGGCCAGGATGTTGCCGACGGCGTCGTAGAGGTAGCGTTCTATATACGTTCCCATGGCGTTACCATCGCCGGGGTGATCGAGATTGGTATGGAAGATGTCGAACGCGTCGGGTGGAGTGGGCTTGTTGGGTTGACCGTTGGTCTGTCCCAGATGCTCACGGCCGGTTGCTTCGATCAGGCGGTAGATAGCGTCGTAGGTGTATTTGGTGCTTGGCTCGACGCGGCGGTTGCGGAAGAAGAGAGTCTGTTGGGCGCTGTCGCGAATGGATGTGATGTTGCCTATCGGGTCGAATGTGTAGCTGAGATCTTGCAGTGGGTCCGCACCGCGCAGGGTTTGAAGGTGTATGAGGTGAAAGGTGAGCTGATCGTAGGCGTAGGTGGTACGTGCACCATTGCCGTATTCGATGAGTGTGCGCAGACCCTTGGCGTCGTAGTCAATGTTGCTGATAAAGACAGTGGCAGGTGCTGCTCCACGCAGATCCGCTTCGACGCGCTCCAGCAAGTTGGCCTCGTTGTAGACATTGCGGGTGACGCTGTTATCTGGCGTGATCTGCTCGGTTGGCCGGTTGAGGGCGTCGTAGCTGGTCTGGCTGGCATAGATTGGCGCTTCAAGCGGGACGGCAGCCGACCAGTTCAGCGTTGCCTTGTACTCCTGGGCAAGCTGGCGTTGGCTGTGCAGGAGATTGCCTTTGAAGTCGTATTTGTCGCTGGTGACGACGCCAGCCTGATCAAAGATCTGGAAAACCCTACTTCTCAGATTGTTGTTTTCTGGATTGGGCTGGGTTTCGCCATAAACAGTGCGCGCTACTAGCGATTCCGGTCCACCACCTTCACGCAGGTATGACTCGATAGCTCGCCGTAGTTGATCATAGACGGTGCGCATTTCATGACCACGACTATCCCAGGCGTGAATCGGCTTACCAGCTACGTCATTCAACATCCAGCGCTCACCGGCCTCCATGCTGGCCTGATGGATGCGTGTGCCGAGCATGTCATAGTCGTATTGCATGACGATCCTGTCTTTGGCATCGATGACTTGCCGCTGGTTGCCTTCGATGTCGAGTACGGTACGCGTGCTATAAAACTCTTCGGTGGGCGGATCGTTCGGAGAGGTGTCGCTGCACTTGAACTTGTTGTGGGCGATGGTGAGGAATGCGCGCCCAAGCGTGTCGAAGTGAGCGACGGTTGATGTGTCGGCGTGAATAGCGGTTTTGCTAGAGGCGTCCTGTTCTTGCGGACCGAGCGCGCCGCCCTGGCGTTGTGCATACCAGGTTGGCAGATAGTCGGCATCTGGCAGGCGGCGGAAGAAATCGCCGACGTCGGGATCGTCCTTGGGATCTGGCACCAGGACCGTGTCGTTGACATCCCAGGTCTCCTGCCTCCAGGGATCGAAGACGACCTTTTCCCAGCTATGGTTGGGATGCAGAGTGGCGACTACGCGCTCAACCGGATCGTAGTAGAGCACCGGGCTAACGCCAATGCGCACATCGAACTCGAAGCGATGAGTATCGGTGAAGAACGGCTCATACTGGCGAACGGGCTTGCCCTTATTGTTGAATACCGTCCAGCCACTGCCCACCCAGCGTGGGCTGACATCGTTCGCCGTCATCGCTGGCTGGTCGTTGACCGTAATGATGCGCCCAGTGGCGGGATCGCGCCTGGGCACTGGTCCTGGTTCAGCCTGAATCTTCTTCTGGATCTCACGACCAAAGCCATCGGAGTACGAGAAGCTATGCTGAACCTTCGTTTGCTGCCCTGCGATCAGTTCAGCATCATGAGTTTCACGGACCAGCGTGTAGACAACGGCGGCTTGTGGATTTGTTTGACCTTTTGTGCGGTAATAGGCAAAGAGATCATAGATAAGCCGAGTAGTCGCGTGCTTCAGAACATCGTATGGGTTCGCCAACGGATCTTGCAGATGGGCAACTATAGCCGCATCAGTCAGATTTGGGTCAAAGTCATCGAGCAGGTCGCCGTGCCTGGGATTGTCTTCAGGCTTGCCCATTACGGCGGTGCCCACGACCATACCCAGCGCATCAAAGGCAACGGCGGTGCGATTACGATTGGGGTCCATCACCATCTTTGGTTGCAATACCCGGTAGTCCTGCCCACGCTGCACGGGCGGCTGGGCCGGATCGACGGTGCGCTCGCCGATTGTAATACGATTTCCAAGCGCATCACGAGTTTCCTGAATCATCAGGTCGTAGACATCGTAGCTGACGAACGTCTCGGTGCTGAGCTGATCGGTATGAAAGGGATCGCGATGGCGACCGGGCAGGAAGAAATGCGCGCGTGCATAAGCAAGCTCTTGCTGCGATCCATCCGTTGCGCCAGGAGAATAAAATAGTCGTCCCGAAGGAATCCACCAGTTGGCATCGCCTTCCCGATGAACATAACGTCCCTCGCCCTCTAACAGAGAACTGGCTACGCGTCCACTGTAGACTTGAGTAATCAGCCCTGGCGTAAAAGCAAGCTTGTACATCTCACCGGGCAACGCAAGCGATTCAAGCTGCTGGAAAGGCAGAAGCGCCAACGGATTATTGCGAGTTGTTCCAAGATCATCGGGCCGGTAATAGGTGCGAGTCTGTTCGATCAGGCGGCGTTGTCTTCCATTGCTCGGCTTCTCCTCATATTGAATTTCGCTATCAAAGAGATGCACGAGGCCGCCTGGCGCAGGCTGTACAAAATCGGATATCTGAAACCGGACTGCCGTGCCAGAGGGTGTATATCCTGTCAATTCATACGTACGCGTCTCGCATGGAAGCGGCGTGCGGTAGGCATCGTTCTTCTCAATGGCATTGGTAAAGCCATTCTCGGTGTAAGTGATGAGTATTTGCGTCTGCTTACCCTGGTCCTGCGCTTGCGATGCTGAATCGGGCTTGCGCCGTCCATAGCCAATGGCGGCAGTTTTTAGCACGTTGCCAAAATCATCTACATCCAGGGTCAACGTGTGGCTGATGCGTGGATCGGCCGGGTTGCGCTCGTAGTGATAGTTGAGAGATTCGCGAGCATGAGTATAGAAGGCCGCGTGACGATTCCCGTCCTTCGGTTGCAGAAGACGAATCGTAAAGTTCTGCTCAGTCACCGTATAGGGATGTTTCGCTTTGTCGCTGCGGTCCTGGGCATATACCTCCTGGCGCAGCATCAACCCCTTCAGAGCGCGACATGCCTCACGTTCCTCCTCGCCCGTCAGTCCCCCAGGTAACTGGGTGTCAGTGAGCAAGAGTTGCCTGGCCTGGTCATCTGTTAACCCCGGCTCACGATAGTACGCCTCACTATTCTTCTCCGGGAGGAAGCCAGCAAAAAAGTCGGAGACGTGCTCACGGTCGATATAGACGCCTGTGTGAAACCAGGTGCGTGTGAGAACAGGCGGAACGTGAGAGGACTGCTCGACATTCGTTCCCGTCGGGAAGCTCTGCTCTGCATTAAGTGTTGCAAACTCTTCTGTATCCCGCTGCTCCACCAGGCCAAAACCCCGGAACTCGCGCTCAATCCCATCGAAGTAGCCATGATGATAGACATAGCGTGTCACGAAGCGGTTGCCGCTAATGCGATCATAGGTCTCGACGCGCTCCACAACCTGAACAGGAAATGGCAGTTTCGTAATCCAGGGCCGGTCGTGATACTTGTCGTCCAGGTAAAACCTGGTGGACGATGTATACTGCACATGAGTTTCGGCACCCAAATTGTTGATGGTGCTGACGAGCAGGTGCGGCTTTTGCCCGCCCATCAGATCGATGTAGGAGATGGATGAGCGTGTATCTGCTGGCAAGGGCGAAGACCAGACCAGGCAAACGGTTCCATTGCTCAATAAATCCACCGTCGTCACAGCATCCAGGTTGTCAACTGGTGGAAATTGGCTCAAGCTGCGCGACTCGCTCAGACGATTGCCCGATTGATTAAAATAGAGGCGAACGTCCTCGCGACCCAGGTAGATGATATCGGTCGTGCCGGAGCCGTCGATATCAGCCAGGCGAATGCGCCGCTGGTCAAACTGATCGAGCGAGTCGAACCAGGGAGAGTTATCCATGATCACAAGAGGTCCGAAGTGTCCGTAGCCTAGATTGGGCCAGTAACAAACCTCGCCATCGCGGACGCGCACGAGGTCGCTAAGGCCATCGCCGGACATATCGGCGAGATAGATGGATTGTGTACCGTCGGCCAGCAGCAGTCGTGGACCCTGTTCCTCGTCCAGCGACTGATGGACCTGCTGGGCGGGACCGAAACCATCTTCTGCCAGCGAAGGGTACCAGGTAATGACATCTTGCTCAGTAATTAACACATCAGAGAGGCCATCGCCATCCACATCGACGAAACGCAGGTTCGGATCATCCCAGTTAATATTAGGCAGCAGGGCGAAGGTTTTGAAAGGTTCCCACTCCTCATTCTGCGAACGCTTGTAGAAGCCCGGGGTGAGATTGGCAAGGGCAACCAGGTCAAGCTGACCATCACCGGCGAGATCAAGCAGTTGTTGACGACCTGTGCCCAGAGTCGCGAGCGAGGGTTTGGTCGCAACC
>JACDAE010000707.1 GCA_013695595.1 Ktedonobacteraceae bacterium
GTCTGGTACCCACCATCCAATGAATTGCGGACGCGGTCGAACCGGGTCCCTACCTTGTAAAAAACTTAATGACCGCGGTGGGACTTGAACCCACGACCAATCGAGTGAAGTAGATAACCGGCGCGTGTTGCCCACAACATATGTGGTTATCACGTTTCCAACCATCCCTTCCCGAACCGTGCGTGCACCTTTCAATGCACACGGCTCTCCAGATAATTCGATTGTACACCTCTTACTAGCACATTGCCTCATACGAAGGTACCACTCGACTTACCCTGCGTCCCTTCCCCGTGTATCAGGCATTACCCTGATCATTTGAGTACTATGAACGCTCCGTCACCATAAGATGTAAATCCCTTAGGTGATCCCACAGTTCCCTATATATCCCGGTCCGTACGTAGGTGCCCTTTCGACATTTTCCCACTAATGGGTGTTTTCCCGATGAAACCGTTAGCAACCCTTCTAATCCTGATTGCTAAATCGAGAACATGTCCAATTTCTGCGGGACATGGGCCATCGAACAAGCCAACTTGTCTTGGGTTTGAAAAACTCATTCTCACCATATACGGCCTAGCTGCACAGCATATTGGGATAGCAGTTTCTCCCTCACTGTACTTTTACAACCATGCTAACGTCCCCTTTCCCTTTCGGGATCAGGTAAAGTTGCGCTTTAACCACTCTGGTTTCAGTGGTGCTGCTCTTCGCAACAGGGATACATAGAACACAATGGCGCACATTTAAAAGTCGATTGCTCTACCACTGAGCTACGCGGTCTCCTCAGTAATGCATCCATAGGATACGTTACCATCAGATCAAACGCTCATCACGCTTGACCTTTGCTATTGTAACGCATTTTGACGCACGATGCAAGAGGGAAGGAAGCCAAATATGACTATTTGCTCTACCACTTCTTGATATTGCTTTCTATTGCTGAAAAAGTTGGGCGAGAGCCTTGACGCGGGCCTCCTGCCCCCACAGCGAGAGCATATGCATATACAGTGCGTAAACTTCGCTGAAGGCAAGGTCACTTTCTATCTCCTGGGCAGCCCTGGCTGCCGCTTCCAGGTAGATACAGCTCTGCACTATATTGCCAAGCAGACAAGAGGTATAAGCTTTCTGATGAAGAAACTCTGTGCGGACTCGTTCAGGAGGAGCGGGTTTCAGATCATCAACCTGTGAGAATGCATCCCACGCGACTTTTGGTTGACCCAGGCGCAGAAAGATCAGCCCTTCGTATAAATAGAGGAGGGAGCGATCACAACGCGTGTAAGGGAAACTGGGATCGTTTTCAGGTTGATCGGGGAAAACTGCAAAGGCCAGTTGTAGGAATTGCAATGCCTCCTTCTCACGCCCCATCGAAGCTTGAATTTCGGAAAGCCCTGCAAAAATCCAACCATGCAAAATAGGCGATATATTATCGCTGGTGGCCGTGATACGGTAGAGGGCATCGTTATAGGAGCTCAGGGCCGAACCAACACGTTTACGTGCAGAAAAAACTGAGGCGAGACGAAGCTGAGAGGCAACATAGAGGTTCCAATCCTTCGAGAGCTGGCTGTAGATGAGCGCCTGTGTACTACTCTTCTGGGCCGCAACGAAATCTCCACGTTGTAGTTCAAGCAAGGTCAGAAGTTGATACGTCTGAGCGGTGAGGCGAGCAGCAGCAGGTTGATCTGGACCAGGACGTAGGGTCGGTCGAATAAGATTTGTCAAATAAGTGGGCACTAAACGCTCCAACTCCGTCTGACTGCCAACCATATACAATTGCCAGCAGGAAGTAATGCCTGACGACCAGAGAGCAAGCGCCTCTGATTGCGAAGAATAGGCAAGTGGCGCATCAGAAGAGTGCTCGTCCTGAAAACTAGCAATGGCATCCATCTCACTTTTCTTTTCGCCAGCAATGTCGGCGAAACCCAGTTCGGCGGGAGTCATTTCAAAGACGTTGCAAAGTGCAGTTAGAGACGATGGACGGGGCACTTGAATACCAGTTTCCCAACGGATATATGTATTAAGGCTTACACCAACTTTCTTGCTCACAAATTCTGGTGTCCAGCTCTTCTTCATGCGAGCAGATTGTAACATAGTATTGTTTTTCTTCATACGTTAACCTCAGCCAAAGGGATTGTTGTCCATCATTGTTATATGCTCTTTTCTGTCAACCATTAACATGGAAATCGTATTCAAATGTGTCAGGCAAGAGAAAATATACACAAACAATTAAAATACATACCCATGTAGAAAAAGTGTATTGTCTAATCTTACACAGGTATGTATATTTTCATTATGCCAGCAATTCCGCTTCACTAAGCGGACCAAGCGCAGTAAGAACCTGCTTATCGCGCATGGGAAAGCGATGAAGAGCACGAACGACATCCTCCACCGTTATTTTCTCCACACGCTCAATCTCTTCCTCAACGCTCACCAGACGACCCTCTGTCACCCAATCGTTAGCAAGTGACCGCATACGCGAGAATGTTGACTCACTGCTCAGAACAATGCCACTGATCCATTTATCTTTGGCACGCTGTAACTCATCCTCAAACACGCCCCCATCTAGCAGGTTATCCAGTTCTGCGCGCAGCATTTTGAGCACGCGTGGAGCATCTTCAGGGGTCGAATTTGCTTCCATCAGCATAATACCGGTTCCTTCCATAGCCCAGATACCTGCACTCGCAGATTCGGCCATCCCCCGCTGGTATATATTCCAGTAGAGGCGTGAACCATCGGTATCACCCAGAATGCTTCCACCCAACATAGCTGCGTAGTAATCAGGATCCTTCACATCGACAGTAGGCATTGCCACAATCATAATCTGCTGCTTCAGTTTTGTATCCACCATAACATTATTGATAGGCTGGTCAGGTTCATAGTGAGAGGCATCACGACCGCTATCACCTTGACGCCAGCTACTGCAATGCTGCTCCGCCAGCTCGATGATATGCTGCCAATCAAAATTACCTGCAACCGAAAGAATGAGATTATTAGCCGCGTAACGACGTTGCCAGTAGTTGCGCATCTGTTCAATATTCATAGCGCGGATACTCTCGCGAGAACCAAGCACGTCGTGACCCAGCGCATGCTCCCCAAAATAGGTCTGCATCATACGCCGATACGCTATATTATAGGGTTGATCCTCAGAGCGGGCAATTTCATTGACGATAACTTCTTTTTCGGTCTCAAAATCGCTTTCGGCCAGACGGGGATACATCATATCGCTCAACAGTTCCACGGCACGGTCAAGGTATTCACCGAGTACACGGGCGTAGTAGACCGTCGATTCATGCGAGGTAAAAGCATTTAATTCGGCCCCAATTTTATTGAATGCCAGGGTAATCTCTTGCCAATCAAGCTCTTTTGTACCTTTGAAGACCATGTGCTCCAGGAAGTGTGAAACACCAGCAATCGAAGGATCTTTTTCATCTCGTGAGCCAGTATGCACATAATACGAGACGGCCACCGATTCAAAGTCAGGCATAGGCTGACCTACAATCTGCAAGCCATTACTGAGACGATGGGTATAAAACACAGTACCGTTGGCTGTGGACTCTGACATATATTTGCTCCTCTAAATCAAGCGTAGGTGGCATGTTTGCTGTCGTGCATGCATGAGTTCGTGTCTATCATGATAGCTCTATAGGGTGGACATTGTCAAATTGATCATGGTGCTATCGGTGTTGAATAAGCCTCAGATGTATGATATGCTTAAGCCCATATAATCGTTGTGTGAGTGCCCACGTTCAATCCAACGAACGTTTTCCATATGTTTCGGTGTTTCTGTTAGAAATGTGAGGGGTCTGTATGCCTGCCTCTACATGGGGAGAGCCAGAGATTGATGGTGACGATGCTTATCCATCAGCGCTACTCAAGCACCTTCTAGGACAAATGATCGTCCAGTTTGCGGCTTACGGAGCGTGCATTGCATTGCTCGATGAGCGCATAGATCAGATGAAGATACAGGCACATATACGTTTACGCAGTGTCAATACACAAGCGTCATCTTTCGATAAACCTGCTAAACGTCGTTTGACATTGCATCTGGAAAACGGTACCTCTTCCACCTCTAGCGGACGTGGACGTACCACAGAGCCGCAACAACAATACGAGTTAGAAGATGTTTCACACATACAGAGTGACCTGTTCGCTCCTGGCAGTACCTATGCAATTGGACAAGATCTGATTGGTTACACCTGGTTAAAAGGCGAAACGTTTATCCTGCGCCACGAGGACTACCTCAACGCTGCGTTTCGCGCCAACATTTCACCAATCCTACACACGGATGTTACCCCTAGTTGTTACCTGGCCGTACCAATTCAAGAGTCCACGCTCATTGATGATCTACGCGGACGAAAACGCACAACAAATATCATGGGCGTTATTTTACTGTATCAAGTGAATACTGGCCCAGGTACAGGCTTCCAGCAAAAACAACGCAGCGAAGCCATCACACAAGCAGAGCAGGTCACTCTCTATCTGCAAAACGACCGTTTACAGCGTTCTCACCAACGCAGCAGTGAGTACCTGCAACGTCTACAGGAGATCAGCACCGTATTTCCCAGCTCGGTTACCCTGGCAGAGCTTGTAAAAAATATTTACCGCTCTGTATCACAGATTGTTGATATCTCCTCAATGCTTCTCACTTTGTATGATCGCGACCGTGACAAGATTTATGATGTGTTCGCTATGTATAATGGGATGCATGTAGAGGGACTGACCGAGCAGCCATACATTAGAAGTAAAGAAGAACGGCCCGTATGGTGGCAGGTAGCACAAAAAGAAAAACGTTTATTACATTTTTCGCCCGTTCAAGAACCGCGCAAAGCAAACGATTATGATGAATTACTCACAGGGACATGGGGAGATCAGCGACAGGTTGAATCGTTCCTCCTTCTTCCAATGAAAATGTTCAATCGTGTCATTGGAACATTGAGCCTGACAAGTATGCGGCCAAACGCTTATCACCCTGAAGAGATACAGGTACTGGAAACGATGGTCCAGATCGTGACAGTCAATATCGAAAACGCCAAACTCTATGAACGGGACCGCCTGTTATTGCAAGAAGCCAAACAACGGGAAGCACAACTCGCCGCCATCAATAGTGCCTTACAGGTCATAGGCTCGGGATTGAACGTTACAGAACTGCTCAACAATCTGGTTAAATCGGTGGCCGTTCTGGTTAACGTCGAGATGTGTGTTTTCTTCCAACTCTCACCAACAAAAGATGAATTGGTCACACACACTATTTATGCCCCCGTCATCATCAGGCAACAGGACGATGGGAGTGCACGACCCGCGCTGGCATCACACCATAATCAGAGTGTGCCTGATGAACTCATCAATATGGTTCGCTTACCTATCAAAGGAACTATTTTAGAGCAGAGATTGAACGAAGGCTTCTTTTATCTTGACACACCGCAACTGGAAGAATTGGCCCAAAAAGGTGGAGAAGCCGTCACCATCTTTCTACAAGAAACACAGATCCAGCAAATGTTGATGATTCCTATGTCGTACCAGACCGAACTGGTAGGCATTCTAGGAGTACCAACGCCCAAAGACATACATTTTTTCCGCCCTAAAGATATCGGCTCATTGCTAGCCATCTGCGCACAGGCCACCAGCGCCATTCGTAATGCTCAACTCTTTGAACAGCGCGAGGAAGCCTATGCCGAACTCCAGCATCTCAGTAAGCTCAAAGATGAATTCCTGGTCACCGCATCGCATGAACTCCGCACACCCCTCAGCGCAATCAGCGGATATTCCACCCTCCTCAGACGCAAGAGTTCGCGCATTTCTCCATCACAGATTCTGCGCTTTGCAACCAAGATCGTGGGAGCAACGGAGCAATTGATCAATCTTGTATCAAGCATGACAGAAGCGGCACAAATGGGAGGAGAGGATAAGAAACTTGAACTACATATTGAGCCTGTCCACGTGCTCTCGGCAGTAGAGATTGCATCTACCATGTTAACAATGAACGCTGAACATAAAATCTCATATGATATTGACCAGAACTTTTGGGTGGGCGCAGATGTCACGCGCTTTCGTCAGGTATTATCGAACCTGCTTGAAAATGCGGTGAAGTATTCGCCACCTGAAAGCCACGTGTATCTTTCATCTACATCCATGACCCTTGGAGAAGCGGCAGCGTTGTTATCCGATGATCAGTTTGATCCAACATTGCTCGAAGGGGAAGATTATCCCGTCGTGCTGACACGCATCCATGATCAAGGAGAAGGCATTCTTCCTGATGACCAGCAAAGAATCTTTGAGAAGTTTGTACGAGCACCTCGTTCATTGACAACAACGGTGCGTGGTTCTGGCTTAGGCTTATACATCTGCCGCCGCTATACAGAAGCAATGGGCGGAAAGCTCTGGCTGGAACGCAGTGTAGCCAACGAAGGCTCTACGTTCAGTTTCTACTTACCGCGCGTCGATCCCCCCACAATGACAGGAGAACAGGAAACGGGTGAACAGGAAACCTTATAAAATACTGGTGGTTGATGATGATCCAGTTATTCGCGATATGATGATAGATATTTTGAGCCTGGAGGGATATCCGATCGAGGTATCACGCAATGGGAGTGAAGCCCTCAAAAAACTGCATGGCGAGGAAAATTATCTGGTTTTTCTTGACCTGATGATGTCTGGTATCAATGGGCAAGAGGTATGTGAAAATTTAAATGCACACCCGGCGATACGCAAGCACCACATTATCATTCTCATGTCGGCGCTGGACAACCTTGCTCTGGCAAAATCACTGGGCGTCAACGGTGTTATGTCAAAACCATTTGCGGTTGAAGACGTATTGAGGGTTGTGGAACCATACATCGTAAGTCCAGATTCATAAGCAACACACAAAACGGGTAGGAACCCATTTTGTGTGTTTTCTAATTACAAGACAACCCCTAACGGCGCAAGAATATCTTCACCAAGTCTCGCATACCAGGGGCGACTCGACCAATTTTCAAGAGTTAATTCGAATGCTCCCGATGTATCGCTTTTGAAAATCGCCTCCATCTGTTGGGCAACTTCTTTACTGTAGACTTCGGCATTGATTTCGTAGTTCCCAAGAGAACTCAGGCGGTCCAGGTTCGCGGTCCCGATTGTAGACCACTGAGCATCGATCGTACACGTTTTCGCGTGCAGCATGGTATGGTAGCCAAAAATGCGAATTCCCGCTTTGAGGCATCGCGCAAAATAGCGACGTGCCAGCCAATCAACGACGAAATGATTAGAGTTCCAGGGAACAAGGATGCGCACATCCACGCCACGCTCAGCAGCATCTTTCAGAGCCTTGAACAGAATAGCATCAGGCACGAAGTATGCATTCGTAAGGCTGATAGTATGTTCTGCATTGTCCACAGCATCAATATACATATCACGAATAGGAAACGTGAGACGTAAAGCATCATTTCCATGCAGATTGATCGCTGGATCAAATACGCGTGTATAATGACGCGAAATCTCCTGATTCTTACGGCAGAAACGGTTCCAGAACTCCACAAATGATTGGGCAATATCATTTGCAGCAGGGCCAGAGATGCGTAGATGCGTATCACGCCACTCCGTCGCATAAAGGCTACCGATATTGTACCCTCCAATGAAGCTTGTTTTCCCATCTACAACGAGCAACTTACGATGATCCAATGCATAACGGCGTGGATCAAAAAAATGTGATGGGTTACGGATCGCCTGATACTCCAGAGAATGAATGCAATCAGGAAAAGATTTAAAAGAGCGTGGCACGACCAGATTGCCAAAGGCATCAAAAATAATATAGACCGCGACTCCCTGCTCAGCTTTTCGAATAAGATGAGCTTTAAACTCCTCCCCTACAGCATCGCCTTTCCAGATATATGACTCCAGATAGATAGTATCTTGCGCCTCATCGATAGCGGCTAACATCGCATCATAGAGATAGCGTCCGTACGTATAGGTCTGCAAAGTATTCTCTCCCACCTGAACCGGGTCAAGATCAAGGTGAGCAAAAGAAACATTCTTTTTGGATTTACGGTTACGCACCTTTGCAACAATCCAGATGGTCGCCACAGTAATAATTTGTAATACGAGAACGATGCCCAGGGTGCGAAACAAAATTTGCCTGATGGACAAACGAGAACTAAACAATGAAGGTTTTTTTCTCAATAACGTTGACATATGGTAATTACCTCCATCTTTCTATAAAATTGCATCATAGCACTACATCTTTCCATACAAATGTTCTAACGTATACTTCAATCACTTCTATTCTCAGAAGTACTTTTGGTGTTACTCTATTGTGTCACAACATATTGAAATAGAAAACCCCTTCAAACACAGTATGCTACGGCTTGAAGGGATTTGAAAGCTTTTTTTGCCTGCGGAAGTTAGAGCAACTACCCGCTGCGGCTATCACGCCAGCGCACCAGTTTCTCAATGGCCTCAAAATTCCAGGGAGCGCCCATGCCCAGAATCAGATGTGTCGCACCGGCTCGCAGAAGCGCATCACGCGTCTCATTAGAGTCATCGGCACTTGTATCAGAAGAGCGTTCAATCTCTTTCGGATCACGCCCCTCCTCTTTACACCAGGAGTCAAGGACTTCCAACTTATGGGTGAGTTGCGCGGCATCACCAAAGCCATGCCACATGTCGGCATATTTTGCCGTGATGCGGAGCGTCTTTTTCTCACCACCACCACCAATTAAGATGGGAATAGGCTTCTGAATGGGTTGAGGGACATCTACCTCCCAGCGATGTTTGATCAGCGGCAATGCCTCTTCCAGAGCGGCAAGACGACTACCAGCAGTACCAAAAGCGTACCCATATTCTTTGTAGTCGCGCTCAAACCAGCCCGCACCCAGGCCCAGAATCAGTCGACCACTACTTATATGATCAACCGTCTTTGCCATATCAGCAAGCAAAGACGGGTTGCGATAGGTATTGCAAGTCACAAGGCAACCAATTTTGGCACGCTTCGTCAACGTTGCCATCGCGGTAAGCAGGGTCCAGCCTTCAAAATGATTTCCCTGCGGGTCACCATAGAGCGGAAAGAAATGGTCCCAGTTCCAGATAGTATCCACACCAATCTCTTCGGCCTTGCGCACTGTTTGCGCAAAGTCTTCGTAGCTGGTGTGTTGTGGGTGCAACTGGACGCCCACACGAATAGGATGGTTCGTAGAAGTACAGGCCATGACTATGTGTCCTTTTTTCATGAATCAACAACCATGAGAGCCACTATAGGCTGCCTGTATTGTAGCTATATTGTGGAGCGAATTGCAAGTCAGGACTACCGAACCTTCAACACTATTCAGTGGACTCCTTATTAGTAGACAACCAATTTTGTCGTATCCACAGTTGCAAAGTTATAAACCCATTGTACATCAGGAGTACTCATATTGACACACCCATGCGAACCCTGGTAAGCGAAGGAGGAACCACCAGGATCCATATGCGGAAACTGCATGTCTGGACCGTACATCGTACGCCACCAGCTCTGATGAATGAAGTAGCCATCACTGTGGTACTGCAACGCATAGGCGATCGGCGTAGGTGGATAGTAGCCCTCCTGGCCCGGCTTTTTACCAGAGGTAAATTTTATGTTTGTCTGGCGGTTCTCAATCCACCACGTACCCGGCAGGCTGGGATGATCAGGCATGCCTGTGACTACCTGAAAAGAATTCACCAGCTTGTTATCCTGGTAGACACGCATAGCCTGCTCAGCCAGGGAAACGACAATAACATTACCAGAGGTATAACCATATTTTTGAAGCAACTGCGTATCAGTACGATGAATCTGATTATACGGTGTTTTATCGCTAAAATCTGTCTGATAGGCATGAAAGTTAGCCAGCGAATTGCTCAACTGCCCAATCGCATATTGATAGGCAGCGACGGTCTGAGAGCTATCCATCTCACCTTGCGTGGGATAGTTAACAATTGCCTGATACTCATAACCCAGATTATAGGTCGTTCCATTGTAGCTATCATAATATGTGTGCTTATTTGCCCAATCATTGGCTTGCTGAGAAAGCTTCTGCTGCAAACCAGTGGCCTCCGCTTGCAATGCAGGCAACTTGATCGAGAGAACCTGTTCATTAAGGGTGTGCAAAGCCGCCTGATAGGCCGTAAGCGAGGTTGCTGAACTTAAAGCTTGCTGATCGCTGGTGTACTGCTGCTGATAATGAGCCGTATTACCGCCATATTGCTTCATCAACGAGATCCACTGCTGGAAGGTTTCCAACTGCATGCTTCCTTGCTGCTGCAACATCGGGCCGATAGTCGGAGTAGGCATAGGAGTGGAAGTGGGTATTGCCTTCTGCGAAGAAGCATTTGCACGGACCAATCCATCCCCACTACAAGAACTAAGCAGGAATGTGGAAGCCAGAAATAAACTGAAGAGCACAATCGATAATCGTCGATTTAGAAACTTTTGAGATTTTGGCAGAGCTTTGTACATACGGCAAACACCTTCTCATTACACACAATAGGGTTGTTACATTTGCATTCATACATTCAATATATCGTTTGAGGTCAGCGATTTGTTTCATACCAGGCCAATATATCCTATTGTTGAGAGAAGAGATATGAACTATTTCACATTTTGAGGTGATTACGTGGTAGGGACCCGGTTGTACCGCGTCCGCAATTTATTGATTAGTAGTCAGGATTGATAAATCACGGACGCGGTACAAC
>JACDAE010000713.1 GCA_013695595.1 Ktedonobacteraceae bacterium
GCAGAAGCACTGGTATTTGTTTCACTTGCTCTCGCAGCAAGCTGAGTTCGTCTTCTTCGGTCATGCCTTTACTCTATCTGATCTGGATCGGATTGGCAAGTCTCTAGGAGACCTGATTAGTTACAAAAAAAGAAAGGCCAAGCTAAGAACACACCTCAGCTTTGCCTTTTGTTCTAATAAATGAAGGGCTACAGGCAATCGCCTATCTCCCTATCGCATACCATGTATGTAAGGACACACGTTCACGCTTAATCGCGTGCGACACGTACCTTATCATAGCAAGGACTGCAATAGACAGGGCGATCATTCTTGGGTAAGAATGGGACCTGCGTCTCGGAACCGCACTCAGCACAAATAACTGTGTGCATCTCTCGCGGGGCACGCTCAGAACGCATGCCTGCACCACCAGACGTTGCCCGGCGTGCAGCACGACAGGATGGGCAGCGACCAGGCTGATTCATCAAGCCCTTTTGCTGGTAGAACTCTTGTTCACCGGCAGTGAAAACGAAATCATTTCCACACTCACGGCATTTTAAGGTTTTGTCTTCGAAGCTCAACTAGGGACCTCCTTGTGATAGTTGGTAATCCTCCAGGTCCATCTCCTAGCAGAGTCACCAGTCATTCTTTCCCCCTACCAGCGTGGGATTGGATACTCTGGACGAGCACTGTATGCGAGACCGAGATTGGATACCGGATGAAAGCATACACTATCTTGTGTCATTTTGCAAGATATTTTTAGTCGTTTTTACGAATATTCTCCATATTTTTATGTATATTTTATGTCTAGCATATGTAAACGTATTCATAAATCTACAAATTGTCTTACACGCATTACCATCCTTGACTGACTATGCGAAAATAGGAAATAAAGATTGTGGTACACTGGGCATAAGGCTCTGGAAAACCCCTTAGCCAGTGCATCTTCGTGAAGTTGAGAAGTTCATGTCATCATTTACCTTTACCCTGGATGCTGAATGCCCACAAACATGGGCACGCGCAGGCACGATTCAGACTCCTCATGGAACAATTCAGACACCGATCTTTATGCCAGTTGGCACACAGGCAACGGTGAAAAGTCTCGCACCTGAAGATTTGCAGGCGGCAGGCGCACAGATTATCCTGGCAAACACCTATCATCTCATGTTACGTCCCGGCTCCGAGTTGATTGCTTCGTTTGAGGGCCTCCATAATTTTATGAACTGGCACGGGCCTATTTTAACCGATAGTGGCGGCTTCCAGGTCTGGAGCCTGGGCCACCTGCGCAAATTGAGCGAGGATGGCGTTACGTTTAAGTCACACCTCGATGGCTCGCTTCATACCTTGACTCCTGAACGCGTGATGCAGATCGAGACCGAGCTGGGCGCTGATATTATCCTTCCACTTGATATCTGTGCTCCTCATCCTTGCCCCCCTCAGGAAGCTCGCGAAGCGATGGAGACAACTCATCGTTGGGCGGAACGGGCCCTGGTTGCCAAAGAGCGCTTTAATCCACACCAGGCACTCTTCGGCATCGTGCAAGGAGCCTTTGAGCCTGAACTGCGTCAGGAAAGCGCCCGTATAGTTGGAGCCATGCCTTTTCCCGGCCTCTCTATTGGGGGCCTCTCAGTGGGTGAACCGAAAGAGGAGATGTGGCGCATCTTAAGCTATGTCACACCTGAATTGCCACGCGAGAAGCCGCGCCATCTGCTGGGCGTTGGCTCGCCTGAAGATCTTGTCACAGGGGTTGGACTGGGCATGGATATGTTTGATTGCGTCCTCCCAACCCGTGTCGCACGCCATGGAGGTCTCTTTACCTCTAAAGGACGCGTTAATATCAAATCTGCACGCTTTCGCAGCCAGCATGGACCAGTAGAAGAGGGTTGTGATTGCTATACCTGCCTGAATTATAGTGCCGCCTATGTGAATCATCTCGCACGCACAGAGGAGCAGTTGTACTATCGCCTGGGGAGTGTCCATAATATCCACTTTATGCTACGCCTGGCGACTCAATTGCGAACTGCGATTATTGCAGGTACTTATCCAACATTTCGCGACGAATTCCTGGCACAATATGTTCCTGCCTCCGAAAAAGTACGCGAAGATCAGCGCGAGAAATGGAAAGCTGCGAAAATACAATCTGTGTAGGGGCTGTGTAGGGGCGCGATTTATAAGCCCGTCCGTTTAAGACGCCTATACAAGAGGAGCAACCCATGCAAACAAGTTATCGTTTTGTAAATACGAATATTCAAGATGCGGCCTTGAATATGGCGCTCGATGAGGCAATTCTCCTGCATCATATTCGCGGTGAGGCTCCTCCAACATTGCGTGTCTTCCGCTGGTCGCAGCCCTCGGTTTCGCTGGGGCGCTTTCAGAGTATCGAGCGTGAGATTGAGAGCGAACGCTGCCAACAGCAAGGGGTCGCCCTGGTGCGGCGTCCCACAGGCGGGCGAGCGGTCTATCACCGCGACGAGTTTACGTATAGCATAGTCATAGGCAAGCAAGAAGGAGTTCCTACAGGTGTGGTGGCCGCATATGCTTACCTTGCCCAGGGGCTGATGGCTGCCTTGCAAGAGTTGGGTGTCCAGGCAGTGCTGAGTGACGAGCATGTGAGCAAGCATCCCTCTGCGGCCTGCTTCGCTTCTTCAACACAGGCCGATCTAACTAGTGACGGCTTCAAACTCATTGGCAGCGCACAGGTGTGGAAGGATGAATCGCTCCTTCAGCAGGGTTCATTACCGTTGGATGATCGTTCCGCCGAATTCTTTGAGTTGCTCCGCTATCCCGGTACTGCGACACGTGCAGAAGCATTGACCCTCTATCGTGAGAAAACGACACCGTTACATACCTTTGCGCCTGATGCTAGTTGGGATAATGTCGCATCGGCATTTAAAAATGGGTTTGGCTCTGCATTGAGTGAGACGTTTGTGGAGGGAGAACTGAGCACGTCTGAGTGGGAACTGGCACAACAACTTGTTGAGGAGAAATATAGCAAGCTGGTCTGGCGCAAAGAAAGAATCACATTGGTTCAATAATTGGATAGCTTGTATGTTCATGGTAGGTGCGGTACAATGGGCACGGGAAACCGCAATTAGTACTATAGGAATAATCAGCAGGCTATTTATAGTCGAGCACAAAACAATGCCGATAGATAGAAATAAGATCATAAGGAGTACGGAAGTGTGAGCATATCGATAGATGTGGCACGTCGGATATTAGAAGCGAGCAAGCAACGCGCTAAAGAGCTACGCAGTCCAGTCAGCATCGCCATCGTTGACGCAGGAGGGCATCTGGTTCTTTTTGAACGCATGATGTCACCCTATGGTTGGGCAACGGGCAATATTAGTATCGCCAAGGCGAACACGGCAGTTATGTTTAATCAGCCAACAGACGCGGTGGCACAATGGGGCTCAGGCATTCCTGGCTTCGCTTCCAGTATGGCAACAATGACCGATGGGAAGTTTATTATGGCAGCCGGTGGATGGCCTATACGCGTCGGAGGAACAACGATTGGCGGTATTGGTGTCAGTGGTGGGAACGCGCCTGGACGGGATGAAGAGATAGCACGGGCAGGGCTTGTAGCCGTCGGATCACAGATGCCGATAACACCCACACCTGATGCATCGCTTCCAAAATCGTCTTCCTCAGCCTCTCAGGCTGATCTACCGCTACAGTACTATGAAGCACCCACAACTCAGCATCTTTCTCCTGACCAGAATAACTCGTATAATGGAGAAACATTTGATCAATCTAATTCAAATCGTCCGGGAGGCCAGGAATGAGCCAGGATTTTAACACAACCAGTAAAAAACCCAGAC
>JACDAE010000734.1 GCA_013695595.1 Ktedonobacteraceae bacterium
ACCATCGCTAGCTTGCTCTTGCGTTTTATGGAACCGACCAGTGGCACAATTGCGATAGATGATCGCCCTATTCAGCAGCTTTCAGCGCAGGAATGGCGCAAGATGGTCGCGTGGCAGCCACAACATCCCTATGTGTTTAACACAACCATCGCCGAAAATATCCGCCTGGGACGTGCCGATGCGCCAATGGAAGATGTTATAAAGGTGGCTCAGGCGGCTGACATGCACGATTTCATTCAGACCCTTCCCCAGGGCTATGATACGATTATCGGCGAACGTGGGACGCGCCTGAGTGGTGGGCAGGTCCAGCGCCTGAGCCTGGCACGCGCCTTTCTGAAGGATGCGCCCATCCTGATCGTCGATGAAGCAACCTCTACACTGGATATTGAGAGCGAGGCACGCGTGTTTCAAACAATCGACAAGGTGTTAAAAGACCGTATGGTGCTCATCATCGCCCATCGCCTCAACACCATCCAAGATGCCGACCAGATTATTGTTTTGCAGGAGGGACGTATCGCCGCCAGCGGAACGCATCAAAGCTTGCTCCTGAGTTCTCCGCTCTACCAGAATCTGGTACGAGCTTATGAGGGAAAGGAGATCACGCAATGAAGAGCACATTTGAGCGTCTCCTCAGGCTTGCATGGCCTGTGCGCAAATGGATGCTACTCTCGGCATTGCTTGGAACTATGACGGTGATAAGCGGCATTGGACTGGCTGCAACATCGGCGTATCTGATCTCACAGGCCGCACTTCATCCATCGGAGGCCGATCTGGCAATCGCGATTGTGGGCGTGCGTTTCTTTGGGATTGCCCGTGGAGGGTTGCGCTACCTTGAACGGCTCGCCTCGCACCAAGCCGCCTTTCGCCTGCTCGCAAATATGCGCGTCTGGTTCTATAAAGCCCTTGTCCCCCTCGCCCCTGCCCGCCTGATCACCTTGCGAGATGGTGCGCAACAGGAACTGCGCAGTGGCGATATATTGCGCCGCGCGGTATCGGACGTGGATATCCTGCAAAATTTCTATATTCGCGTCCTTGCCCCCCCGCTCATCGCCTGTCTGGTCGCCATCGTTATGGGACTCTTCCTGGGAGTATTCGGCAGCCTCTTCGGGTTCGCCTACCTGGGCATATTCCTGCTCGCTAGCGTCGTTGTGCCCTTGTTTGCTCATCTGGCGGCGCGTCGCCTGGGGCAGAATATTATCACCACACGGGCGGAACTCCAGACTCAGCTTGTTGACAGCGTGCAGGGCATCGCCGACCTCGTCGCATTTGGGCAGGAAGAGCGTCAGCTTGCTGGTATCCAGACAATGACGAATAAGCTCAATAAGATGCAGATGGCAATGGCCTATATCGGCGGAACGCAGAATGCGTTGAGCAATTTCTTCATGAACGTAACAGCCTGGCTTATGCTCTTTATCGCCATCCCATTTGTGCATAGCGGACAATTGAACGGCATATTCCTGGCGCTCTTAGTGCTCTCAGCCCTGGCAAGTTTTGAGATCGTCCTCCCCTTGCCTGGAGCCTTTCAGCAACTCGGCAGCAATCTGAAAGCCGCAACCAGACTCTTTGAGATCGTGGACGCTCAACCAGCCATCAACGATCCCCAACAGCCCACACCGCTGCCACAGGACACAACACTGACGATTGAACACCTTAACTTTCGTTATGAAGCTGACGAGCCATATGTTTTGCAAGATATCACTATGACCCTCAAAAAAGAGCAATGCTTACTGATTGTTGGTCCCAGTGGATCGGGCAAATCTACGCTCGCGCATCTGCTTTTGCGCTTCTTCGACTATCAAGAGGGACACATTATGCTCGGTGATCAGGAGTTGCGCACCATTCGTCAGGAAGATCTTTATACGCTGGTGAGCGTAGTTGAGCAGGATACGCACCTTTTCAATACCACCATCCGTGAAAACCTGATGATTGCAAAGCCAGGAGCCGACGAGGCAGAGATGATCGCAGCGGCCCAGAAAGCGCAATTGCATGCGTTTGTCCTGACGTTGCCCAAAGGCTACGATACCCAGGTGGGAGAAGAGGGGTTGCACCTGAGCGGAGGTGAACGGCAACGCATCGCCATCGCACGTGCATTCCTCAAAGACGCCCCCATCGTCATTCTCGATGAGCCGACCGTCAACCTGGATGCCATCGCTGAACAGAGCGTATTACAGGCGATTCAATCCTTGCGCCAGGGGCGAGCAACCTTGCTGATCACGCACAGGCTCGTCGAAATGGAGATGGCCGATGAGATCCTGGTGGTGCAGGATGGTCATATTGTCGAGCGCGGCCCCCATGCTGCCTTATTGGAACAAGAAGGCGTCTATTGGAATATGTGGAGACAGCAGGCCAGCACTTTTTCAAACACAGTCGATGCAATGTAAAATGCAAAGGCTGCACGGTATTATCCGTGCGGCCTCTCCATGAGATGGGCTACTCATCCAGAATTGACGTCAACAAAATGCGTAATTTTTTGCGGGCATAATAGAGAGAAGCACGCACTTTGCTGACATCAATCTTATCCTCAGGCCAATACATAGCCTCGATATCTATATTATGCGCCTTCAAGACCTTGACCAGAGGCCATACCTCATCCGATATATCTCTCAACAGGTAGATTACGGCGAGGCGTTGAACGGGAGGAAGAGTAAGAATGATAAGAGCAATTCTTGTTATACGCTCTGCTTGCTCAATCATACGCTCCTTCTGTTCATATTCGTACGCAGGGTCACGCATACCTTCTCCTGAAGCTATAAGCATTGTTCCCGGACGCAATTCACCAAATTCATCAAGGAACAGGGAAAGGTTCCTGCGCCGTCGTGTGATATCAATAATACCACGGCGCACCATTAACCCGATGAATGCTTTATAGTTTCTAATACAATATTTTCGGGATGCCATCCAAAATCTGATGCGCATGATTTGGATAAGTTCATCGATCTCTAGATTAACCTCATCTTCTGAAAAGAGATGGCGTGGAAATTTTTTTTGCACCAGCATGCAAATGTATTCCTCGTGTTCTGGTGATAATTCAAAATCGTCATTATGACACGCTGTATAGTTTCGTTCACTCATTTTTCGCTCCTTGTCTGAGTCTGTATTAACTATCAGTTGTGCTCTTCCACTCACCAGTGGCCCATGCAGTACAAATGACGGTCTAAAGAGATCGTTAGCCCTACAAAGTCCGTACTACCTTTACTCAGGCTTTTTAAATCTATGTCAATTCAGAAGAAGAAGGTCAAACAATGGAGTGAACAAACCATAACTATTTAAGAGGCTATTTCACCTTAAACAACAATTTATTTCTTATAAAACAATATATCATACTATTTGAATTTATTCAAGGCTTAACAATAAGTACCAGGGGGTAGACGGATGCTGGTTTTTGTTTTATAATGTCCATAAGAGGAGATCTTATGGGTCGCAAAGACAAAGCTGTTTCACCAGAAAGCATTTCGCCGGAGACAATCGGGACGTGGATGAGGCATGAACGCCAACAAAAGGGCATTAACCTGACTGATATGGCAGGTCAGGTACGGTACTCGAAAAGCTATCTGTCTGCGGTCGAGAACAATACCAGTAGACCATCTAAGAGGTTGCTAGAAGAATATGAGCGCATCTTAGAGCTAAGCGAAGGGATATTGACAACACACGTTGGAGAGGAGAGCATTCCTCAAAGCCGTCGACGCACTACCCCTCTGGTACCAAAGGCTCTGCACGATGTAAAAATAGACATGAATGAAGCTCCTCATGTCACCCTCTTTTACGGTCGCAAAGAGCAACTCAGCACGTTGAAGCGTTGGGTTGTTACGGATCATTGTCGCCTGGTATCAATTCTAGGCTTTGGTGGCGTTGGGAAAACCGTGCTAGCCTCTGAACTGGTGAACCAGATTAAGCAGGAGTTTGAGTTCGTCTATTGGATTTCCTTAAAGGACGCTCCCACACTAGAAACCGTCCTGGAAAAGTTTCTCTCTTTCCTTGATGATCATTATCCTACCGCACATAGTCAAAAAGCTGATGAGTTGATCCAACACCTCCTCTTTCACTTACAGGATCACCGCTGCTTATTAATCCTTGACAACTTTGAGTCGCTTCTGCAAAGTAAAGCTCTCACGGGCCGTTATAGCGATGAAAATCAGGGATATGCTCTTCTCTTACAACGTATTGCCGAAACCTCTCATCAGAGTTGCCTCTTAATTACCAGTCGAGAGAAGCCGGGAGAGTTTCCACGTCTCGAAGGCAAAACACGTCCCACGCGTTCGATGGATCTCGCCGGAGTTGCACAAAAAGAGGGGCGAGCACTTCTGCAAGGAGAAGAACTCTTCGGATCAGATCAGATCTGGACCAAACTTATCGACCTTTACGCAGGCAACCCCCTTACCTTGAAACTGGTCGCTGGTATCATTCGCGAAATGTTTGGTGGCGATATTGCACGTTTTCTGGAAAAAGGCGAGTTTGTCTTTAGTGGTGGTATTAAAGAGTTGCTCGATCAACAATTTCATCGTCTTTCTTCACAAGAGCAAGACATCATGTTCTGGCTGGCCATCGAGCGCGAAAGCGTTTCGCCCATCGAACTAGAAGAAGAATGCGTCAATCTGAACTCGAAAGAAATCATGACCGCACTCAATTCCTCTCACTATCGTTCCCTGGTAGAAGCTACCCGTACTGTCGATGGCATGAGATATTACAC
>JACDAE010000755.1 GCA_013695595.1 Ktedonobacteraceae bacterium
ATCTGGGGGTGCCCATTAAATTTATTGGTACGGGGGAAAAAGTCGAAAACCTGGCACCATTCGACCCACAAGGTTTTGTAGCGGCGCTCTTCGCTCAAGAGTAAAGGAAGGGGTATATTATGGTCAAAGAAGCGGCCATTCCATCCACTGTGCAGGCTGCCTCTACGAACGAGGGAAAGTTGCGTCTCTCAACGGCTGGGAATCTCGCGGTGAAGTGTCCAAAGTGCAAGGAATTGCTCTATACGCGCGACTGGCAGAAAAATCTGAGGATCTGCTCACGTTGTGGGTACCACTTCAGGCTCAATGCGTACGAGCGTATTGATCTGCTGGTCGATCCTGAAAGTTTTGTCGAGATAGACGCGGCGATGATCCCAGAGGATCCGTTGCATTTCGTGGTAAGTCCTCCCAATACGCCAAAAACGCTTGATTATGCGGACAAACTCGTTGAGGAGCGCAAGAAGGCGAACCAGAACGAGGCGGTGATTAGTGGATATGCCACCATTGAGGGGAGACCGTTGGCGTTGGCGGTGATGGATTTTCACTTTATGGGTGGCAGTATGGGTTCCGTGGTAGGTGAGAGAATCACGCGGGCCGTCGAGCTGGCTATTGAGCGTCGTATGCCGATGCTTATTGTTTCGGCCTCTGGTGGTGCGCGGATGCAGGAGGGACTGTACTCGTTGATGCAAATGGCAAAAATATCTGCGGCGCTTTCGCGCCTTGGTGAAGGCGGACTTCCTTATTTTAGTTTACTGACTGATCCAACTACTGGCGGGGTCTCAGCCAGCTTCGCCTTTCAAGGAGACGTTATTCTCGCCGAGCCTGGTGCGCTTATTTGCTTTACTGGTCCACGCGTCATTGAGGGGTTTATGCATATCAAGGTACCAGAAAATACCATTAACTCCGATTTTGCGCTTCAGCATGGTATGATCGATGCAGTTGTGCACAGGCGTGAACTTCGTCAGACGTTGGTACGTCTTTTGCAATTGTATACATCTACACCACAATAATTCTGGGAGGGTTCTACGACAGGCACAGATGCCTGTAATGAAGTGGAGGGAAATGCGATGGCCTATGATTTAGAATTTGAGAAGCCGCTGGCGGATATAGAAAAGAGAATATATGCCTTGCAGCGCAAGGGAGATCGCCTGAAGTCCGAGGATGTGACACAGTTGCGTGCGCTCGAACGTGAGCTACAGAGTAAAACGGAGGATCTGTACAGTCACCTTACGGCATGGCAGACGGTACAGGTCGCGCGCCACAAGAACCGTCCGTATTCACTTGACTACATTAAATTCATGTGTGACGACTTCTTTGAGTTGCATGGGGATCGTTCTTTTGGAGACGATCATGCGATTGTGGCGGGACCGGCTACGCTTGATGGGCAGACCGTTGTTTTTGTCTGCCATCAAAAGGGTCGCGACATGAAGGAGATGCAATACCGCAATCTCGGCATGCCGCATCCCGAGGGATATCGTAAAGCGCAGCGTTTGATGCGTCATGCTGAAAAATTCAGTTTTCCGATCATCACGTTGATTGATGCGCCGGGAGCTTCGGTTGCGTTGCCGGATGAGGAGCGGGGTCAATCGGAGGCTATTGCATCAAGTCTCTATCTGATGTTTCAATTGCGTGTTCCTATTATTGCAACGGTCACGGGTGAGGGATGTAGTGGGGGGGCATTAGCGATCAGTATTGCCGATCGTATTTTGATGATGGAGCATAGTTACTATACGGTTGCCGCGCCGGAGGCTGCCGCCGATATTTTAAAATTCGGATCGGCCCATGCGTCACTTGCCGCCGAGGGGCAGAGGATTACGGCTAGAGACACGCTTGCCTTTAATATTGCCGATGCGCTGATCCCGGAGCCATTGGGTGGTGCGCACCGTGACCATCGTCTGGCGGCGGAATCTTTAAAGCAGGCGCTTTTGCAGCATCTGGAGGAGCTTAAACACCTGCCAGTTGAAGAGTTATTGGAGAAGCGGTATCAGAAGTTCCGTGCCATGGGAAAATTTGGGTGGGCGGAAAGTTCTTTGGAGCCGCAGGTATTGTAAGGAAAAGAGCGGTTGAGGTATTGACTTCTTCGGGCTAATGCGCTATGATAGTCCTGCAAATGCAGATAAGCCGGTGTGGCGGAATGGTATACGCGCTTGTCTCAAAAACAAGTCCCGCAAGGGTTGAGGGTTCGAATCTCTCCACCGGCATGACCCATCTATTGCTATCCACAATTGTCCATTCCACGCTCAAATTCCAGCCGATTGTCTACGGAGATCCCCAAAAATCTCTTGTCGTCTTCCGATTTTGCTGTCAGTTTTGCTGTCAACATAAGCGGCTGTAGATGGCTCCAGAAGGAATTTGTGCCTGTTTTCACCTTTGAATACAGACAAAAGAAACCTGTAACGTAGAGGAAACAATAGCCTCTCTCGTTACAGGTTTTCTTCTACTCTTCTGTACTATCTCATTATCATATTGACCCATACGATAGAAGCATAGTTAAAATGCTCATTTATTGGTAACTTAATGTAATTTAAGCTGAGGTCCTGCTGCGCCTTGATCGTCCCCACCGATGTAATTGATAATCCCTGGCATGATGTGCCGTCAATTTGCGCTTCCCACCAACATCGCGAACATAGAAATCACCCCCCTTTACAAAGACGGGGTCTGGTGCCGGATGAATATCGATGAGACATATTTCTTTCTGCTGATACCGAGCAAACGAAATTTCATAAAACAGGCTGAAATCATTCACAAGGCCATTTCTCAGGATATCTCCCAGAAAGAGTAAATAGCCGTCGCTATCTTGCTTCTGTGGATTGACCGCCTTGTAGTCGTTCTCCAGGCCCACAACCTTCTTATATCCTTCTCTATCCTGCCAACTTCTTGATCGGCCAGTTCTTCTCGTCCAGTGTGTGCGTCTATCCAGTAACGAGGACTTCTTAGTTGGCAAGTAAACTGATGCATCATCTTGCCTTCATAGAGAGGTATAGAATCAGAGCCTTGCACGTTTTCAAAAAGGTGACTATCTCCTGTCATGTGAAACTCGCTGCTCAGCTCTAGCTTCCATGCGCCTTCTGTTTTGTTACCTAATAGTGGATGCTTATTCATCTTCTCAACAATGAGAAGATCTATCATATCATTAAATTCCATTATCGAAAGTGAGTTCGGTGAGAGACGATGGACAAGTTCAACCTGCATTTTCAAGGACTCTTGGCTGGGAAAACGTTCAAGCTCATTGTCATCCTGACGCATGAAGATAGCCGGAAAGTGTTGTGTCTCACCTCCCTTTTGAAAAGTAAGCACGACGAATTTTTGGCGGCTGTCGACATCCTCAAATATGCGCTTACGATTCTCAAAGCCGAATATGCCAGTAATCTTTGTCTGGCCAATAAGCATTTCTCGCAATCCTTTCGCACCTAAGTCATTATAGATTCCACCTGGCAGGATAATACCGCACAAGCCTTCTGAACACAATAGGTTGTAACATTGTTCAGTAAAAACCTTGTAAAGATTTATATCGGTCCCTGTCCTTTGATTATTAAAAGTTGATATCTGATGCGAGTATTGCGGAGCCGAACGAAATAGTTCACTTTGTGTGGGGAACGTACTAAGATACTCTAACCAAGCTTGCAGTGTCTTAGGATCTTCCAATAGCATATCGCGTATCTCTCTAAAATCCTCAATACGAGTTTTGTTCTTACTGATCTGCTTCGGTTTAGCTCGGCTGGAAAAAAACTCTTTTGCCTGCGGTTTAAAAACCTCCCATGGAGGATTCGTAATAATGATATTAAAGCCTCCACGAGCCATTACTTTACTAAACTCAAAACTCCAGTGAAACGGATGCAGTGTCAAGATGTCCTGGATCTGCAAACTTCGCCTCTTGGATTTACCTGGGCTGTTCTTATCTATGTTCCAAGTTGCCTCTTCATACTTTATCTTTAATGCATTAAAGTTGTTTAGCAAGAGTTCATTAAGATTCTGTAATGCGCTCCTACGCTGACTCTGAATATCGCTCCGCAGTTTTTGTGCATCCTCACCACTTTCGGGAGCCGCCTGATACCTGGCAATAAGCACTTCCTTCTCTGCAACCACCTCAGCGTACGACTTTTCAAAGAGGCTGAGTTGCTGGGCTCGTCTGTTGTAGGCTGCTTCATTGACATATAAAAGACCAATGAGTGAGTTACCATGCATGATATTAAAATCTATGTTAGGCAATGGCTCTAGCTCATCAGGCTCTGAGACTGAGGCAGCCAGAGCCAGGAAAAGGCGTAGTTTCGTAATCTCTACAGCTTCATCCACAATGTCTACACCATAGAGATTCTCTGTGACAATCTTTCTCTTAATGTAATAGTTCAGACTTTTATGATCATTTTTAGCTACTGTAAGCCACTCATCCAATGTACTATCATGTAAATAGGGAATCTGCCCAGTAATTGCCCTATAAATTTTTATTAGCATATTGAGCGCTGCAACTAGAAAAGCACCAGAACCACAAGCAGGGTCAAGCAGTGAGAGGTAAGGCAAGATGTTGAACAGTAGTTCATGGCAGAGCCGTACGTCGAGATTTGTTAATAACTCATCTAACGTCTCAAATCGGTACTCTTCGCTGAATGGTAACGCTGGAAGTGCATTGACCTCCTTTAAGAGATATCCCGAGATAGTTCGTTCACACAAGTACTCGGTGAAATGTGGACGGGTATAGTAAGCCCCCAGGGACTTCTGGTTGATGTATTTTTCAAAGATGTATCCAAGCACATGTGGACTAATGTCGTTGTCTTTACCGCCAGGAGTGTCATCCAAATGCCAGGTATATCCATCAAGAAACTCAAATAGGCTCATAAATGCCTCATCTAATACCCTGATATCGAGCCACTTTTGCTCTATCTGGTGTTGAAGAAACAAGCCGCCATTGAGATATCTAATGTGACCAAGCAGCTCATTGGCCTCTGCTGATCGTTCCTTTTTGGCGAAGCCTTCAAAGAAAAGTGTTTTGAGGAAGACACTGTAGTACTCATTTTTTCCCTCTCTCTCTTTTAGTTTGAGCTGTAGATAGTTTGTCTGTCCTTTATCAAGAAAACTTTTGCGTTGCAGGAAGTAGATAAACATCAAGCGATTGATCAGTACGGAAGCATACCATCGTTGATCGTATGCATCATCAATTCCCCGAATATAGTGCATTAAGCGTTCATGTTCTTGTTTATACGCCTCAAAAAAACGTCTGGTGACACGTTCAGTATCCATCGCTCTTTTCAGCTTATTGATAACATCCACCACTGAGGTATCGCCAGTCTCATTAAGCTCGCTAGCATCAACTGTCATCGCCTCAAGCTTTCCAAGCGAAAGATCACCTGGTTGCCCCTGAACATAGAGATGCTCACGAATATAACGCTTTTTCCCATCTAATTCGCGCTTTATCCAGTACCAGAGACTTTGAGTACGCTCCAAGTCAAGAAATATGAGAAGGTTTTCATGGAAGTCAAGAAGAATATGTTCATAAATTGCTTTGCGCAATTTCGCATCGGGGATCTTTCCATCGAAGGGTGTAATCTCAAATATGGGAACGTTGCCAAGTTCAGCAATCTGACGGCGTGTATAAGGGAGAACTGCATCAAATACATCATGAGGCAGCGGATTCTTGGGATTGTTCCAACCTAGCTCATTGAATAGAGCTCTAAAGTCCATCTTGCGTAGGTGATCACGCGTAGCTTGGATATCAAAAGTCACACTGTAACTCCTTTAATCAATCCCATTTTCTCAAAGGTAAGGCTTACGAGGGACGGATTACGAACTTATAGGGTGGCTAGAAGGGCGGAAATCTACGTCGGCGGCTATACAAGTATTACCAAGTAAGCAAGAGGACAATGTTAATACTACATTAGATGTAAAACTAATGTTCTACCCCCAATTATATGGCAAGAATACTTATTATTAATATACAATATAACACGGGTTAAAAGCTATTTTATAAAACGATAAATAGCTTTGACACATGAAAGTTAAGAGCTTATGAAAGTAAGGGGATGGGGAGAAGGGAGGAAAGCAAGAAAGTCTATCTCGACTGATGTGAAGGAGGCTTGGCACATTAGCACAAACTAAAGTCACTTCATAAGTGAGTCTACTCTGACACCATTGTCATCGCTCAAACGTATCAAGGCATCTTTGCGCTTACTATGACATAGCATGTCTATTTCGCTTATCTGCTGTGTTCAACAGTCAACCCCATGGAACAGAGGATAACAGGTTCTTGCAACTGCCTCTCTTCGCTTATGAGACAGAGACGATTGTCCTCACGGAGCGATAATACCAATTGAACTAGGCCTTCATCACTGATTCCGGCTTTAAGTTGCCGATTGAGTGTATCAGTGGCCGACTGGCGCAAAGGATACCGATAGATTTCGTTGATCGCCTTATCTAGCCCATCTGTTCGCATAATTGGCATATCCTGTACATATTGCCTCAACCGCTCATATGTGCGAAAGCGTGCTCCTGATGGCCTCCCTAACTGCCCTCCGATGGCTTTCTCTTCCTTGACAATCATCTCGATCCCTCTTTTTACTAACTGATGATGTTCCTTCTGTCTCTCTAGCGTTGGAGTATCAGGCTTGCACTCAGCAGCATTGAGAATAGTCAACTGTGACTCAGTAACACTATGTCCCTCTCGATCAACCCAAACCAGTGAGTCGTTCTCTTGTGGAGTGCGCATATAGATCAGCACGCCTTCTGGTTCTCTTTCTTCTGTCTTGTAAGAACGTGTGGAGTAAACAACAGGGGGAAGATCAGGAATAATCTTCAGCAAACTGGGATCTTTACTCGTCGCATTCTTCCATATTTGATATGCGTATGAAGCCAGATCGACATCACCATCAATATCACCATCAAGAAGACCTGCTTTCTCGTTATATAGGTCGAGAGCTACTTGCATATCCAAATCGTCATCGTCAAAGAATGCTTCGTCTGTACCAATGACCTCAGCATTCTGATGTAACCGCTTTTTGAGTCGCTCACGGAGTCGAATGATGCGTTCTACTCCCTCTGCTGGAAGGAACGTGTAGCAGTAAATATTCTCTGCTTGTTGTCCAATACGATCAACGCGTCCAGCCCGCTGAATCAGGCGTATGATGGCCCAAGGCAAATCATAATTGACCACAATAGAGCAATCTTGCAGATTCTGGCCCTCACTTAATACATCTGTCGCAATCAACACGCGCACCTCGCCGTCGGACTTCACGAGATTCAGCTTGCTGGTACTAACAGGACTAAATCGCCAGACCAGGTTTGTCAGGTCTGGCGATTGACCCGTTACCCCCGCAAGATGCTTAATTCCTCGCGTTTTGAGATGCGCTTCTAAAAAATGCACAGTATCAGCAAATTGTGTAAAGATTAATATCTTTTCATTTGGATGCGATTCTGTTAGTAAGTACATCAATGCATTGAACTTTGTGTCATTTTCTACATTCCATTGCCCACAACGCTGTACGATTTGCAGTAGCGCCAAGGCATCACGACGCAAGTCTTTTGCCAGTCCTTTGCTGAAGAGGCTGGGTCGTAGCCACTTGAAATAATTTCTATAGCGTTGCGTATATATCTCATAGGTTCTAGCAGCTCTCTCTTTGAACTCTGTCTCGCTACTCGGCGTCTGGGTCTCAATATCTTCACTGGTTCCAGGCCTTGCTTGGTCATCCTCAAGCAGTTCTGCTTGCGTCGCAAAGGCATCAACGTCTTCGTCATTAATTGTGAGATTCAACAAGCCCGCGTCCTGTGTTCCAATCGGAATAGGTAGGTTCTGTTCAATGGCATGCAAGACAATATAGTTGCGCAGGATGTGGCGCTTGACCGATTGAAGGAAAACCAAACCGTTACTCTCCAGACGCTTGAATAGGTTTGTACGGCAGAAGCCCATTAATCGCTTTCCCGACCGAGACAAGTCACCTAATATTTTTGCCTCCTCATTCCTAAGCGGTTCCTTATGTTTACCCAAAATATAGTTGCCTAAACCATAGCGGGGGAGTTCGAGCGCGTTGATAATATCCACGACCTCAAGATCATACAGTTGGCTATACTGGTCAGCGATGCTGAACTTTACTGTACGAGGCACACGTGTAGGAAAATATGATCTAGTGCCATTCCCGAATGCCAAATACTTGCGCCCTGTTGCTACGTCCGCTTCTGCATAGTTTTCCATGATGAAGGTTCGTGTACGTCGCACCATATACCTACGCATGAGTTCCCTCCAGTCATCAACGTGAGGGCTCTTCTCAAACGCGCCAATCGAGTAAACCGAACTCTGATGTCTTCTGATAAATTGGGTCTCTCCAATCTCACGCAACAGATGCTCAGGTCGTATTCCCAGGCTAGCGTGATCGGGAATAAATAAACGTAGTTGGTTTGAGAGATCAGTGAATTGCTTATTGAAAGGTGTAGCGGACAGTAAAATAACCTTGCTTTCGTTCTTTTCAATATAATCTTGGATGAACTTGTATCGCTTTCCCTCGCGATTACGAAGGTTGTGACTCTCATCAATCAACACTAATCGATAGCGTCGCAAGTCTGGTAACCTTCGTATGACCATACTTGTCGGCAAGATCTTCGCTCGCAAGCGATATCGCTCTTGGTAGTCTTCCCACATAGGTACGAGATTCTTTGGGCACAGAATCAGTGTCTCAAGATCATAATCGTCCTCAAAGATCCGGGCCAGCGCCGTCGCCATCACAGTCTTTCCTAACCCAACGACATCTCCAATAAGTACTCCTCCACGCTTATTCAAATGATGGGCTGCAATCTTTACAGCCGCCTTTTGGAAATCAAAGAGTGTATTCCTGAATTCTGCTGGAATATCGAATTCTGCTAACCCTGCCCGTGCCTCCTGAGAGATATGATAAGCCATCTTCACATAAATATGATATGGAGAGATAGGAGTATCACGAGCCCAACTTTCTTCAATAATTTGAACAAGTTCTTGAGAAATATCGAGGCACCAGCGATCTTGCCAGCGGTCTTCAAACCATGCAGCGAGCTTAAGACATGCATCGTGATCGAGCACGTCGACATTCAATTCACCTTGACCAGATAATCCTGCTAGCGTGAGGTTACTACTCCCCAAAAACCCCACGATGGGATTAATATGATCCTGACGATACAAAAGGTAGAGCTTTGCATGCAAGAGATGTCGTAGATATAACTTCACGACAACCTTACCCGCCCGAAGTTGTCTCGCTAAGTCCCGCAGCCCTTCCTCATCTTCGTCTGTAGGTGCTCCCGCCGCCAACTGGCTCTTGAACTCATCTGCTAATCGTCTCTTCAGACGAAGTGCAGTCTGAGTATCCATCATCTCGTCTGTTTCAAGGAGGCTGAGTGCAGAACGTAACTGATCCTCCGGCAGTTTCTGCATTCCCACCAGCAATCGACAACATTGCTCATCTGTTCCTGACCAACGCTCAATAGAAGAGGCAATCTCCTTCCACCCACGCATATTGAAATAGCCAACGCAAAAATCTGCTCTCTCTGACACAGCCAGAGTATTTTTTAGAACGGGTAAGAGCTTTTGTTCGATATTATCAAATATGCGTGGCATGTAGTTGGTCCTTTTACAAGAGGCAAGCTGAAAATTAGATAATCAGCATGTATGGTATTTCATATCAAATGATAAAATTTCTTTGTAATCAAGCAACCGTATTAAAAGAACCTCATTAGTACTATTCATTCTGTACAACATCCAGAGACCTTTCCCAAATAGGAATAAGTGAGCAGAGAGCGTTTATCAATATTAACGCGATTGTATCATGAATGCTCGTGATTTTCTAGCAGAGAACATTCTGACCAGACCCACAAGTAGGCAGCTCTAATTACAACAAGAAGCGCCTGTTGCAAGTTTAACAGATGATTTGTTTTTGAATTAGCTACCAGAGTCAAAAACGAGGAGAACTTGCAATAAAACTTGCTAGAGTATCATGATGCAAACGTTAAATAAGGAATGTCACATCCCTTATTTTTATACCATACCCATGTCTTCACTTACACAGGCTCTATCATCGAACGATGGTATTCTCCTTATATCAGTTGAAGAGGAGAGGGCCAGCATGTATATTGCTATGCTGGCCCTCTCCTCTTCAACTGCATATTACTCTCCTATCACAACATCTAGAACATTCTTTGGCATTGTAAGGCATAAGAGCTGATTTCAAGTAGGAGTAGCTCCCTACAATGAGTACAGATGTCAACAGCGATCTTGTTATACATTACTCTTCTCATTCAGAGTCTCCTCCTCATCTTCCTCATCGCCATCTTCGTTCCACTCCTCCACAAATCCGGGGCAGGATCAGACACAGATCTTGAAAGTGTAAATCTCAGTGATGCAAATCTCAATGGAGCAGATCTCACCAGGGCAAATCTCGAAAGGGCAAATCTTATCGATACCAACCTCACAAACACAAATTTAACAGGATGCCAGGTCTTTGGAATTTCTGCATGGAACCTTAGTTTGGAAGGAGCAATACAAAAGGATCTTGTGATTAACGATCATGATGGCTCAAAAATCACTGTCGATAATCTTGAAGTTTCTCTATCTCCTGAGCAACAATCAAAAAATCCGTAATGTGATCGATACTATTACTGCCAAAGTTGTCTTGATCCTTGGCCACTTTGATAAGAGAAAACCTGTCCTTGATGCCTTGAGGGATGAACTCCGTAACTATAACTTTATTCCTGTCGTCTTTGACTTTAATCCATCGGCCAAAAGAGACTTGACGGAAACCATCTCTCTCTTGGCAAATATGTCTCATTTTGTTATTGCAGATCTTACTGATGCTAAGAGTATCCCCCAAGAATTACATACAATCGTTCCCCATCTTCCCTCAGTAATTGTTCAGCCTATTCTCCATATTGATGACAGGGAATATGCCATGTTTGAGCACTACGAGAAATATCAGTAGGTATTGCCAATCTATCACTATCAGGATATTCCCAGCTTACTTGCATCTATCAAAGAGTATATCATCAAACCGGTAGAAAAGATGGAAAAAGAGAAGGACAAAACGAAAATATTAGAAGAGAAAATTAAGGTGTTAGAAGAGGAGAATAGGAAATTACGTGGAGGGAAGTAGGAATATCTGGGCAAAAAAGCAAAAACGTACATACATACCCCACCCTCCCCGCCGTTCTTGTTGACCATCCTTCTATTCACTCACCATCCTCTCTTTGCAACGTAGAGGGCGATCTACCAGGATATCCATCTCTGATTATCTGTTGATAGCGCTACAATGCTACTGAACATCGGTAGAGAACAACTCTGATTGGAGTATCGAAGCTGTGAGAGGTGCAAGGCAGCAAGAAACACGAAAAACATATATATATTACCCTGCCCCTCCCTCGGTCCACATACTAGCCCATAGAGTGCGTATATTGATACTATTATGTGTACCATTCAACCATAGAACGGGTGTTTATAAGCAAATTCTATCTGTATCGCCGGAGATGCGCAATGAGTTTTGAACGCTTGGGGAAAAACGTGCAACTTGCCGCGTATCCGGAAAATGAGGCAGCCTTTGTCAATGGAGAAAATTTCCATCTGAAATCACTCTTGCTTGCCTGTATAGTTGGCAGAGCACAGAGACAGCGTTAGGCATAAAGTGTTGAACAACAAAGCAGTAAGAGATTAGTCAGGGTAACAGAAACAGCATATTTGTATAGACAAAGGCGAAAGAAATTGTTTCTCGTCAGGTCCCAGCAATTATCTACCCTTATGCTCGTTTTACTATCCACGAAAAGTTCAAATTTTCTACCAACGCAAACTGGTATTCTTGCCAAGTCTACCTGCTTTAAGTAGCAATGGGCCTGAAGAGATATTTAGTGCCGTATGCTCGACAAATCGCCTTACAACTTGATATAATGAAACACGATTTTATATTTGTAAATGGAGCATTGATATGGGAATATCCTCGCAGCGAGTACGCATTGATGCGCCTCGATTGGAGGTATCGGAAGAGCAAAGTTTTCTCGAGAACTGTAGCTTGGGCGATTTACGAGAACGCATCCAAGTTGAACTGCTCGCGCACTTGGCGCTTATTGGGCTGGATCCTCGCCATGTGACGGATGAGCAGATTAAAAGTAAGGATCTCATTCGCACACATCATGCTGCTCAGCGAGCAGCATACCGTGAAGGTGAACGGAAATTTGTCGGGAGACGCGGGCGAAAACTGCTCCCTCATTTTGCCGAAGGCAAAGACGTGCAACCTGATAGGGTCGAGCCATATATTTCTTTAGTTGCTTCGGGAAGTGAAGACGCTGAACTCTTTCGATTAGCAACGTTACTCTGGTCAGTCCCCGTATCGCGCGGATATGGGCGACGTATGAGGTTCCTCGTACGCGACCAAGCTAATGACAAGCTCATTGGGATTTTTGCTCTGACTGATCCCGTTTTCAATCTCCAGGCACGGGATGCCTGGATTGGTTGGGATGTTCATGATCGACGTGAGCGACTTGTCAATTTGATGGACGCTCATGTGGTTGGAGCTGTGCCACCTTACTCCGCGCTCTTAGGTGGCAAAGTTACGGCGGCGCTTATGACCTCCCGCGAGGTTGGTGATGCCTTTGCAGCCAAATATAACGAGAGCAGCGGCATTATTAGCCAACAGCAGAAGCACGCGCAATTGGTTCTATTGACTGTCACTTCGGCTCTAGGACGTTCTTCTTTGTATAACCGTTTGAAACTCCCCGGACTGGTGGATTTCCAGCCTATCGGACAGACAACAGGCTGGGGACATTTTCACATTCCCCAACCGCTTTTCTTATTGATGCGCGAGTTACTTCGCCGCGAGAATCATGCATACGCCTCAGGCCACCAATATGGTCAGGGCCCAAACTGGCGGATACGGGTTGTGCGCGAGGCCATACGCAGTATTGGTCTGGATCAAAATTTGTTACGACATGGCATCAACCGCGAAGTCTATGGTATTCCGCTGGCAGAAAATTGGAGGCCGTTTCTCCAGGGGATCGACAAAACAGCCGTTCTCCAACGCCCCACTGCGACTGAAATTGGTGAGGCAGCTGTCAAACGCTGGCTGCAACCACGTGCACACACGCGGCATGAGTACCAGCAATGGACACAGGAGAAAATCTGGGAACAAATAGTTGGGCACACACAACCCTGAGTCGTTGCAAGGGAGAGAGAAAACATGTGGACAGATCATAATGGTGAAAGAAGCATGAGGCTTGGTCTATGAGACTTACCCCTAGTGAAGCATTCGAGCATATTAAAGAGTCAGTCATTCAGTATCTTGAGACTGCTTATAAAATAGCACACCCGGCAATCTATGCCGAACGAGGGAATATTTTGCGCCAAAAAGGGGTAATTGCCCAACTTCCCTTTATTGAATCAACTCCGGCCTTTCCTTCTGCTCATAAGCTTGCTGAAATGGAGCAACTCTATCCAGAAATGGTGGCTCCCGGCCTAACTGCACTTATGAAGCATGGCGTACCTGTTGACCGTTTCCCGCTATATACGCACCAGGAAGAGGCACTTCTAGCATCGATCGGAGATAAGCCCAATTTACTGGTAGCCACCGGCACTGGTTCCGGTAAAACTGAAAGCTTTATGCTCCCTATTCTCAATGACCTTCTGCATGAAGCACCCACCTGGGCACCAGTTAGTGATGCAGAGCGTATTGGCCGCTATGACCAGCTTCGCGGATGGCAACACAGCCGTCGTCATGAGCGCCGTCCTGCGGCAATGCGCGGTCTCATCCTCTACCCAATGAATGCTCTGGTCAACGACCAGCTTTCCCGTCTGCGCCGCATTCTCGCGCGCGGTAATTCCCCAGCCTGGCAAAAAGAACAATGGAAAGGGAACGTTATTCACTTCGGCATGTATACTGGTCTCACATTGCCCACAGGACACTGGAGCAGTCAGAGCAAGCGCAATGGTTTCAGTACTTATCTCAACAGGCTAACTGCAGACTGGGATCGTCTGCGCGAAGATTTACGCGACACAGGTAACTGGCCGCGCCCAGACAGTCCAGAGATGCTCTGCCGTTGGGATATGCAGCTTGCTCCTCCCGATGTACTGGTGACCAACTATTCGATGCTGGAATATATGCTGGTGCGCCATATTGAAGCGGGCATCTTCAAAAGAACACGTCAATGGCTCAGAGATTATCCTGAGGGACGTTTTACTCTAGTTCTTGACGAAGCTCATACATATAAGGGAGCACTAGGCACTGAAGTTGCCTATCTCATCCGCCGTCTCAAAGAGCATCTCGGCCTGGCTCCTGGTTCATCGCAATTTCGTGCTATTGCAACCACTGCCTCGGTGCCAGAAGGGGCAGATGAACAATTGACGGGCTTCGTGGCCGATCTCTTCGGGGAACCCAAAGATCGCTTTACCCTGATGCGGGTAGGTGATGCAGCTCATGTTCTACCAGAGCGTCATCAAACAGCATCAGCTCTTTTAGCCTTTCAAAAGTTTCATCAGGGCTTCTCGTTAACTACTCCTGAACTGGCTATCCAGCACCTTGCACAAGATCTTGGAACTGCTGCTCCTGATCCTACGCTACCACCCCAAGTGGCATTATACCAACTTCTGGAGCATAATAATGATATCCACTGGACACGTCAGCGTACTGCTCGTAAAGCCACTTTACTAGACGCGTTAGCTAATGAGACATGGGGTAAACTGGGTACAGATATCGAGCAGGCACAGGCCACCGCTGGTATTCTCGCCGCAGGTAGCTATGCACGTGCCTCAGCTTTGCCCGATACGCCGCCGCTTATCTCTGTGCGTATGCATGCTTTCTTCCGGGGTGTTAATGGCCTCTGGGCCTGTATGGACCCACACTGTCCCCATGCACAAGCTCTCCCAACTGGCCTTACTTCACGCCCTATTGGCAAACTCTACATGGACCCGCGTCCCTGGTGCAATTGTGGAGCAAGAGTACTTGAAGTCTATACTTGTCGGCATTGCGGCTTGCTCTATCTCGGAGGTATCCCTGATTCCCTTGATAGCCTCTGGCCTTGGGCGGATGATTTCAGCGGTGAGCGTAGAAATGAAAATCAGTTCCGTATCTTTGGCGTGGAAGCACCCGACGTCTATGCAAGAGTGAGTTATCGCTCAACACGCACAACACTTCCAACCCATGAACATGACAGCTACGCCCGCGCGGTCTACGAGGTCAACAACGACCTTGACGAAGTCGAAGTAACTCGGCCATTTCCTAATCAATGCCCACGTTGCCATAGCTATAGCAGCGCAAGCTTTCAGGAAAACGGACGCGAGGTCATTGAAAACCTCAAAACGAAAGGTCCCAAAACTTTCTCAGTTATTGCCGAAGATGGCTTTCGTGTACAACCACGAGCGACTGACAGCAAAGCCCCTAATTATGGTCGCAAAGAGTTGCTGTTTACTGACTCCCGCCAGGATGCAGCATTATTGGCGGCAGATTTACGCAACGACCATTTTACTGATACCTTCCGCCAATTGCTCTATCGTGCCCTCATGGCTTGCCCTGTCTGTGAGGGTGAAAAATATGTGGAAGTGCAGGATCACTACATCATTGGGCAAGAACCAACGTTTACGCGCCAACCCTGCTCTGCCTGTCAGGGCAACGGCCTGAGCTCCAATCCTCAACCACTACCTTATGAGCAATTACAAACGCGAGTTCTCGCGTTACAATTGAAGCGTGGCATTGATCCCACTCAAGGAGTATTCCACGAAATCTCTAATGGGCAAAATTTCTTTAAAGAACTGGCAAATAATAACCAACGCTGCTATGATTGGTCCCAAAAGGCATTCCAGGCCTTTTTGCGGAAAGAACTCGCGCAAAGCAGAGAATTTGCACTTGAACCTCTCGGATTGGCGCGTTGGCAAATCACCTTTGCGCAGACCCCCGATGGTACATTTGATCTTCTTACTACGGAAGAAACCCTGCAACTGATCCAAAATGTCACCCGGTTACTGGCAACAGAAAATATCCTGCTTCCACCACGACCCTTGCTTCCTTGGGAATGGTCTGAGAAATTCATTCAGGATTACGATCGCCGTGTCCTTTACAGAGGTCAAGGCTCCTTTGATGATACGAACCTTCGCCGCAAATTTACTCCTTACAATATGGAAACGCGTCGCAAATTGGGGCGGTATATCCATGCAATCGCTCATGCACTTGTGGTGCAAGGTCGTCTCCAGTCCAAGCGAGAAGGACAATGGATTGAAAACCTATCAAGCCCATTGTGGAATACCTTATGTGGCTTGAAGATTCTTGAGCCTGCCGGGCAAAAGCATAACAATCGCATTACCCCTTTTGGTATCCGTATTGATGCATTTACTTTATATCCAGGCTTATCACAAGTACATCGCTGTAATGCTTGCCGTTATATTATAAGCGATACATTGTTCAATGTGTGCCTGCGTTGTGGTCAGGAAACGAGTGTTATTTTAGCTACAGAGATCATGAGCTATTATCGAAGAGCGTGCCTTCAAGCCCTTCCTTCGTCAATTTTCGAAGATCCTTATCCCATTCGCGCAGTCGAGCATACTGCACAAATCAGAAGTAAAGAGGCGCGAGACGAGGAACGCTGGTTTCAGGATCTCTTCCAGGATGATCAGATGCCCGAAGATTATCGCGTCGATATTCTCTCCGTCACTACGACCATGGAAATGGGTATCGACATTGGCAGCCTGTTAAGCGTGGGTATGCGCAACATCCCACCTACTGTAGCCAACTATCAACAACGCGCAGGCCGTGCTGGTCGCCGAGGCAGCGCCTTAGCAACGGTGCTCTCCTTTGCTCAATTCCGTAGCCATGACCAGTATTACTTTGACCATCCACCTGAGATCGTTAGCCATCCACCGCGTGTGCCTGCTCTTCATCTTACGAACGAAGTCATTGTACAGCGACATGTGCGTTCGCTGATCCTGCAGCAATTTATGCAAACTATTCGTGCTCAACAAAATAGTCAGACCCAGCCTACAACCAGGCTCTTCGAGGCATGGGGAACCGTTGCCGAATATACAAACAAACTCTGGTCAACCAGGTTACGATCTTATATTGGTACACAAAAGGCAACATTGCTTGCTAAATGCCAAAATGTTGTTGGACCGATCTTTTATCCCAAGCTTGAAAAATGGATGGCTGTTCTCCCACAAGAAGTGCAAGCAGTAGTCAATCAACATGAAAGCAATGAGGGCTTGTTGGAAATACTTATAAATGCAAGCCTTTTACCCAAATATGCTTTCCCCATTGATGTAGTAAGCTTACATATTCCTACTAACCAGTTCGCAGATGAGGATGATGAACCATATACGAGAGACGATGGCATGCAACGCGATCTCAAGATTGCGCTTGCCGAATATGCGCCAGGAGCCGAGATTGTACGCGGATCTTTCCCCGAAACGTATATTTATAAGAGCGTTGGCGTCTATGATCGTTACAATGCAATTCCAGATTACCATCCAACAGGTGTGATGGTTGAATGCCAGGACTGTAAATCGGTAACGATTCTCCAACCTCAGGACGAAGCACCTGATATGTGTGAGGAATGTGGGAGCATTACTACTAGTTCGCTTCCCTATTTACGACCCCCCGGCTTCACCGTCGATGCTGCCTTATCCAATGCTGGACGCGAACGATATAAGCGAGGAGGGCGTGAACGCAGTGGCTATGCCCTTCCAGCACGTCTCATGGTTGGTGGAACAGCATTTGCTCAGGGAAAACCCCAGCTTGCCTTTGCCCCGGATCTCTATGTCCATGCCCGCCGGGGCAAGTTATTTACCTACAATAAAGGGCCAAATACAGATTTCCCTGGCTTTCTCATTTGCCCAGACTGTGGGCGTGCCATCGATCCCGATAACGTTGGCCTGCACACCTACTCCAATAATGTCCCGCCTTTTACAGGAAGATCTCGTGGTCCGCGTGCTGGTACTCAGTGCCCAAATACCGGCCCAATTTCCAACCAGGTCATCCTTGGTCACGACTTCTATTCCGAGGTTATCCTCTTCGGAGTACGTTTGCCAGATGAATTGGATGCGCCCTACGCAACTCCAGCAGGACAGGCCGTCTGGTTATCTTTCGGCAATCTCATGACGAACGCAGCAGCCCGCGTCCTACAAATTGACCAGAGTGAACTGCAAGTAGGGATCCGTGCCGTGCGTCGTGAATCTGGGCGACTTCAAGGCGAGGTTTATATCTACGATAATGTCCCTGGTGGTGCAGGATACGCTCGCGCCATCGAGGAGAATCTCAAAGAGATTACTGAAAAAGCGTTAGAACTTGCTGAACAGTGTAGCAATCCCGACTGTCATGGAGCCTGTTATCATTGCATCCTGGACCGACAGAACCAGAATTATCATGCTCAACTTGATCGTGCATTAGGAGCTGCGGTCTTACGCTATCTCTTACATGGCGAACTTCCTACCCCGGATTTGCAAAAGGTTGAGCAAGGCGCAATCGCTCTGACCGAATATGCCTATGAAAATTGGGAAGCCCTTCCAGGTCGAGAAATCTATGGGCAGACCTTTGCCCGCATTTTACGCAATCGAGAGGGAGAAGAGGTTGGCCTCTGGGTAATCCATCCTCTACAGGCACGTCCAAATAAAGATGATCAGCTCTTTTTCCTGAATGCCATCGGCCTGCGTTGCGCGGTGCATACGACTTTTGATCTGGAATACCGCCCCTTCTGGTCAGTCAATAATCTCGTAGGAGGACGTGTATGAGCAAGTCTAAACCAATCTTCGATTGGACGCTGAGTGAAAAAAGTCACTGGCCCCCTTTCGCCAGGCCAGAACCCCCATTTGGCCCAACCAATCTGGAAATCATGCGCTCTTGTGCCTTGCGGGTCTGCTTTAATGCTTCAACTGGCTATGAGCGGCGCACGGATTATTCAGCTCGTATAGGCATAGCCTTTCACCAGACACTTCAATCACTGACGGAGCATCCTATCAATGCAACGTCCCTGGAGCAAATCGGCCCGGAGGCCATTCGCCGCTTTCAGGCTGAACTAGCAGAACAGGAACGGCGCAAAAGCGAGCACATTCGCGAACAAATGCTCCAACCGTCAGAAGAACGGGTCCAGCGGGCTATGCAGTCAATTGTCGTCGAAGCCCAACGGATTGCCCGCAATGCTGGCCAGCAAAGGCGAATTATTCGGTATAAACATACAGGCGAGCAAGAAGAACATCTGGCTCACATTTCAAATCCCCCACAAGGAGAGGGCTCCATCTGGGCAGAAGTCGCTGTACAATCGCAAGATGGTCTCCTATCCGGGCGTGTAGACTATGCCGAACGTTTGCCTGATGGCGGTGTTCGCCTCCTCGACTATAAGTCTGCTTTGCGCAACGATGTCCCAGAACGCTACGAACGGCAACTTCAGATTTACGCCCTGCTCTGGTACGAAACCTTTGGTGAATGGCCAATCGAAGCATTCCTGTACTATCCTCTTACCGGAGCCATGAACCAGGTCCAAATTCAACCAAACGTCTGCCAACAACAAGGGGGCGAGGCTCGTAAGCTGATCAAAAAATTTCTCGAAAACTCCTCTGTAGCAAGCCTGGCTGTGCCTGGAAGCGTATGCGCTGTATGCGATTGCCGTCCCTGGTGTCAGCCTTTTTGGAAATGGCAAGGCGGTCACAAGCAACCAACCGAAGCACTGACAAGCGCTGCCTACGGCTTCGAGGGAACCATCATACGCCTCGAACTGAAAGAGCAATATTGGCGAGTCACTTTGAAATGGCGTGATGCCGTGGTTTCTCTTGTCGCTCCACAAGAACGATTTCCCCAATTGCACCTGGCATCAATTGGTACACATATTCGAGTGCTGGACACGCGTTTACAGGGCCTGCGAGCACGTCCAAAAGCAATAGTAAACGACCGATCGGAGATATTTATTGTGAAGCAATAGACTCTTTTTCTCAGTTGAGGAGGTCACTATATCCCGACCCGTGACCGTTGCTCAATAGGAATATCCACCCGTCATACTTCATCTTACTTAGTCTGCATATACAATGGTGATGCTACCACTTTCTATTGCTATCGCTGGTGAGGCAGTATCAAGAGTACTGCTACACATTTAAAAATTTTTCAAAACTAGTGCCATTTACGTCTTCTATAGGAGAGAATAATTCTATCCATTACGATACTATTTTTTAGAAAATCGTAATTAAATAATGTGTGAGGAGATGATCATGACTGGATACGCCGAATACTATCAACGAGCCATTGAACAACAACAAAACGGCATCAAGCTTGTTCTCGGTCCTACAGGTCTGGGAAAAAGCAGCAGGATTCCAGAAGTTGTCAAAAACAATCTTACCCATAAATTTATCTACTTAGCCAACCGCAAACAATTACTCCAGGAAATGGCTACCAGACTCGAAAAAGAACATATGCCATATGTTCTTCTACAAAGAGACCTGGAAGTAGTACAAATCATGCTCCAGACACAGTATGAAGATTTTGAGAAAATCCTGGCTGACCCTCGTTTTATCAAAGCTTTAAGGGAAGCGAAACAGAAATACCATCTCAAGACGCTGGAAAGTGTGGCCATTCGTCGAGCTTGCAAACAAGTGCTCGAAATTACTGGGAGGGGTGAGATTCTCCCTGATTGGCTGGAGAAACAGGCCAATACTCAGGCTCATATTGTCTTGCAAGCTTTTCGTTTTGTTTTACTTATCACTCGTGATAAAGAAGAGAAAAGTCCCTCATACAACTGGTTAGTTGATCACCCAGTAGTTACTACGCTTTTTCCAGCTATTGCTTTTCGCAGGAAACCCGAAATATGTATTATGCTAGTCACATTACAAAAGGCATACTACGGATTTTTCGATGGTGCTCAAACACGTAGCCTGACAGATCTTTCAGCAGAAAAGCAACTTATCCTCTTCTGGGATGAATTTGATTTTCTTGAAAATGATCTTGTTCAACTGATTTGCCGCGTTCCCCAAATCTCTGACCCATTTGATTTCGTAGCACATTTTTATCGAGCTATGGCTCATCACAAACTTCCACGTCAAGAATTCCCCCTTTCAGATGAACTGCGTGAGCGCATCAAAACAATTGTGCAAGTTGTTGATGAAATCAAGGACAAGCTCAATTATCCAGATATCAACCAGTTCACGCTCACACGATCTTTAGCGGCAAAAATGATGCCTTCCATCTTTCGTACCAATCATGCCATCAGTAGCAAGCCACTCTTCATCCACCAGACAGATCGTTCCTATCAACTTGAGCTGAAGAAATCTGACAAAACTTGGATCAATGCTACCTGGTACTTTAATCGAATTGGCCTGGCCACGACCCTGATCGTTGCCCTGTTTAAGGAATTGCAACGAGAAAATGAAAGCGTCTACTGGGAACTGATGCGCCAATGTTTTCGCAATACAGACTTCTTTGATCAAGTGATCAGCATTCCTCGCCTGCCTCGCCATCAAAGATCACAACATACATCTCAACGGGATGGCCTGCTACGTAGTGGATATGGTCTCTATGAAATTAATGACCTACAACAACGGACAGATGATGAGGAAGTTGAAGTGATCTTTTATCAGTTGCTACAAACGCCAGAAAATCTCTTATTTATCCTGGCGCAAAAATACCTGATCTTCGCCTTATCAGCGACTGCTGATCTCCACCGTTGTATTCATCACTTCGATCTTAACTGGCTCGAAAATCGCGGTCTTCTCTTGCCGATTACCGACGAGGACCGCCAAGATATCCAGCAACTCAGTGAAGAAAAAGCACAACGCCGTAAACATCAAATGAGCGTCACTCAGGTCAATGGCCTCAATCCAGCAGATCCCTATCAAGCTATCCTAGAAAATTTTCTCCACACTGTTACGCACAATGATGAATTTGATGAAGATACTGGAGGATACCGTAGCCAACGTCTTCACCGCTTCTTTGCCACATATCTCTGGTTACTTCAATATGGTGGGAAACAGCCACGAGAACTCCTCTTTTTTAACTCCTTCCGACAAATTCGCTTGCTCTTCACTACTTTTGCCTCTCAGGCTCAGGAAGCTGGAATCTATGTAGTAGAACCCCTTGATAAAAATCCCTGGTTTCAAGCATTCTCGCTCTTGCTTCAGCAAAAACGCGCAACGGTCATTTTTTTCAATGCTGAACTAGCGACCCAGATCCGACAAAATCCAGATGCGGAAAAAGCCTTTGCCCGGTTATTCTGGACTGAAGATCCCGTGATTGTTGTGACGCAATATCTTTCCGCAGGCAATGGGGTAAACCTACAATATACCAATGAAGAAGGCGGCAAAGAACTGGACTTTACTCACGTTGGCTTACTCGAAGATCCTTATTACTTCTTCACCAAACCAGATCCCGTCGAACAAGATTTAGAAGAAATTTTCGCAGGCTACAAGGAAAATATCTGGTACCAGGCCAAACTCTTCTTTTCCCAC